>RFKJ01000544.1 GCA_003694325.1 Deltaproteobacteria bacterium | reverse complement strand
GGTGGCCCCGGTGCTTGCGCTCCGCGACTACGGGGTCGGGCCCGTCGGCAGCGACTACGGTCAAGCCGGACTCGGCGTAGAGCCGGAACAGTACAGCGACCACCTGCGGGGCTGGGTGGGAGCGGGCGCCAGCGTCGCCCTGCGGGCCTGGAGTCCCGACCTGGACCGGGAGCAGATCTCTCCTCGGCGAGGCCTGGCAGCCGGTCGACCGGGTGTGGCCACGCGTCGAGCTGACGGGCTTCCGGCGCGCTGCCCACCAGTCCAGCTCCGACAACCTGGACGCGTGGGCGCATCTGCAGAGCCGGCGGTGCGCGTCCTGCCGCGGCCCTGGCTGCGCCTGGAGCCGAGTGGGTCGTTGCTCGTCGAGCGGGCACGGCCCTGCACGGTCGCCTGGACCGGCTTCACGGGTGACGCGGGTGACATCCCCTACGACAGCCGAGCTGTCCGCCAATGCGAGCTTCCTGGGGCACGGGCCGACCGCGGGCCTGCGGCTCCGGCCACTCCAGGGTGCGCTGGATGTCGATGCCCGCGCGGCCTACACCTGGCGCAGCTACGCCGACCCGGAGACCGTCGACTACGTCGTCGACGGGCAGGTGGACTCCTGGGCCGACGACCGCAGGGACCGTCGACTGTGGGCGACCGGTGTGGTGGGCGTGCACCTCGCCGGTCCCGCCTGGCTGCGGGCGCGGTACGCCGCCTCGATCAACCGGTCCACCCTGACCGCCGATGTCTGGCCGGCCGACCGCAGCTTCGACCGCCACCTCGTCATCGCCGGCATCGAGATCCGGCCGTGATCAGTGTGGGGCGCCTCCCTGTCGGGGGGCCAGACGCGTACCCGGCGCTCACTCGCAACGAGCACCCGCGGCTCTACCAGCTCGCCTTGGGCGCTGTGCGGCGACCGTGACCTTGCCGCCGACCTCACCCAGGATGCGCTGGTCCGCGGCTACCTCAGCTTCGACCGATCTCGCCCGGGGGCGCCCGTCTACCCTTGGCTGGCCCGCATCCTGCGCAACGCCTTCATCGACCACCGGCGGTCGGCCCGGGTCCGGCGCGAAGTCGCCGCCGATGCGGCCCCGGAGCCAACCGCTGCGACGCCCGCTCCCGAAGACCAGGTCATCGCCGGCGAGCGGGCCGACGCCCTCTACGCGGCCCTGGCTGCGTCGCCGCCGGAGCAGAGCCTGGCTGTGACCCTCGTCGACCTGCAGGGCCTCGACAACAAGGACGCCGCCGCCATGGACGTCCCGGTCGGAACGGTACGCTCGCGTCGGTCCGGCGGACGCGCGGCGCTGCGCGATGCGCTGGTCGCACGGGGGGTGGTGGGGAGGTGAGGCCCCGGCCCGAGCGGGATGTTGCTCCGACGGGGGGGACCTCGTGCAGCCGCAGCCCGACTGGCGGAGGCTGACCCCGCTACCCGGAGCCCCTTCCCCCACGGTCGGATGCCCCGCTCCCTCATCACCGCGCCGGCCCTCATCACCGGTCCCGCAGCCCACGCCGCGGGACCGGAGCCCACCGACACGCTGGTCACAGGGGGGCCAGCGGTGTCGGTGCCCGCCGCGGGACTGTGGCGGTCCGGCGGGGTCGACGGTGCGCTGGTCCAGCAGGTTGCGCCCACCCTGGATCTGCGCTTCGCCGGCGGCTGGCTGCCCCTCCTGCGGCTGGCGTCGCTGCGCAAGTTCGCGGTAGCTCGCAAGGCCCTGGAACTGGGGGTCGAGCTGTCACCGGGGGCGCGCCCCTACCTCGGCCCGGTCGTCGCCTTCCGAGTCGAGGGCCAGTTCCTGCGGGTCTGGTCGTCGCAGGGCCAGAGCGAGCGGCTGGTGTCGGTCGGCCTGCGCGCGGGAGCCGGGCGGCGGCGGTTGCTGGGTACCGATGCATCGCTGACCCTCGGCATGGGCGCCCGCTATCGGCCCGCCACCTGGTGCCTGCCACCGGCGACGACAGCGGGCGTGTCCCCGCCGATAGGGCGGCCCGCCCTGCTGCTTCCCGCCGCCGAGGTCTCCATCGGGCGATGGTTCGGAAGCACTCCGGTCGGGCGCAGTGGGCTTGGGCGGGATGCAGATCCCCCGAATTCGCCACGTGCCGGAGGTAGATCTGGCGTTTTCGCAACAGATCAGCTTTCGATGACGGCTCCATGGCCGTGTCGGGGCCTCCACGGGCGCATAGGTGCAGCGATCACGTGGCACCGCGCTGTCCGCCGCCGATGCGACTGCCCGCTTCCGTGCTTGGTCGGGGCGTGGTAGCGGTTGATCTGACCAGCCACGCTGGACCGTGCCTCCACACAGTGGGTTTCGAGGTCACCTGCCATGGACAACGTCGCTCGCTCCAAGGGCGTGCTCCAGCTCAGCGCCATCACAGCGCCGCTGGTCGACCCTGTCGTCGATGCCTTCCTTGGCGGCCCCGCCCCCCTCCAAGAGCGGGTCGATGCCGCCGTTGCCGAGCTTCGGAGGCGCCGTACCGCCGCCGCACGCCAGCGGGGTGCCTTCACCAGCCTGGCGGATCGAATCGACGGCTGGATCCGTAGCGATGCACCGGAGCATCTCGACGACCCCGCCTTCCCCGAGGCGACGAAGGTCCAGCTCGTCGAAGCCTTGCACCGGTTCAACCAGGCCATCGGCGCCAACGATCGGTTTCTGCGCGTCCTGGCACCCCTGGTGGACGAAGTGGTCACGCGCCACGGGCGCCCGCCGCGGCTGTTGGAGTTGGCGAGCGGATCGGGGGAGTTCGCCTTGCAACTCGCCGAAGAGGCCCGCCGGCGTGATCTGCGCGTGCGGATCTCGGGATCCGACATCGTCCCGGCGCAGGTGGAGCGGGCTCGCCGGGCCGCGGCTTCCCGCGCCCTCGACGTGGACTTCCGGGTGGTGGACGCCACAACCATGGACGGTGTGGACCGCGGGGCCTTTGACATCGTGTTCATCGCCCAGAGCATGCACCACTTCTCGCCGGGCCTGCTGGCCCGTGTCCTGTCGGCGGCCCACCGCGTCGCGGCCCACGCCGTGGTGGGGGTTGACGGACGTCGCGGGTTGGACAAGCTGCTGCTCGTTCCCGGCCCGGCCTGGCTGGTTCCGTGGACGCCGCACTTCCACGACGCCTTCCTCACGGCCCGCAAGTTCTACTCGGCCGCCGAACTGGAGGTCATCGGTCGCCTGGCCGCTCCGAACGCGATCGTCGAGGTGGGCAGCCAGGGCTGGGTCTACTCCACCCTCATCCTCCGGTCCTGACGCACCGGCTGGTGGCCCCGTCCGCACAGGAGCCTCGTGTCCTGCTACTTTGTCTTTGGCACCCCGGACACCGCCCTGCGCCCTCTCCCACTGGCTCCGGCCCTGCTGCTGCTGGCCTGCAGCGACTATGACCTCACCGGCAAGCCCGATGAAGGGGAGGGCGGCGAGGAGTGCGTCCTCGACCTGCCCCCCGGGGAGGCCATCGCCGTCACCGACGACTGCTCCCTGGAGCGCGAGCCCGGCGCGTTCGAGCCGGAGGTCGAGTGGCGCTGGGACGCCGCCAGCCTGGTGCCCGGCTACGACGACCCGATGATGATGCCGGCCGTCGGGGACGTGGATGGCGACGGCATGCCCGAGGTGGTCGTCACCACCTTCGCCGACCGGGCCTACACCAGCGATGGCGCCTTGTTCGTGCTGTCGGGCGACGACGGCCACGAGGAGCTGGGCGTGCTGGACGTCGGCGGCTACGCTCCCTACGGCAGCGGAGGGGTCGCCCTGGGGGACGTCGACGCGGACGGCACGCCGGAGATCGTGACCACCACCACCGACTCCCGGCTCATCGCCCTGCACGCCGACGGCAACCTCGTCTGGGCCACCGAGGCGCGGGGCAGCGACTTCTCGGCGGCGACCCACCCATCGATCGCCGACCTCGACGGTGACGGCATGCCCGAGGTGATCGCCGGCCGGGCCATCTTCGACGGCGCCACGGGCGCCCTCGTCGGGGCCGGGGCCTACGGGGACGGAGGCTACGCCTCGATCAGCGCGGTGGCCGACCTCGACCTGGACGGCCAGCAGGAGGTCGTGGCCGGCAACGCCGCCTACCGCCGGGACGGCTCCACCGTCTGGGTGCGGGAAGACGTCACCGACGGCTGGCCGGCGGTGGCTGACTTCGACGACGACGGCCTGGGGGAGGTGGTCAACGTCGAGCCCTCGGGCGGCACGGTGATGCTGCTCGACACCGACGGCGCCACCCTGTGGGGGCCGGTGTCGGTGCCGGGAGGCGGCGGCGGTCCCCCGACGGTGGCCGACTTCGACGGCGACGGCTCCCCCGAGATCGGCGTGGCGGGGGGCGCGTACTACACCGTGTTCGACACCGACGGCGCCGTGTTGTGGAGCATGCCCACCCAGGACGCCAGCAGCCAGCGCACCGGGTCGAGCGTCTTCGACTTCGAGGGAGACGGTCGCAGCGAGGTGGTCTACGCCGACGAGCTGACCCTGTGGGTCTTCGACGGGGCCACCGGTGACGTGCGGCTGGCCTGGGACGAGCACGCGAGCTGGACGCTGTTCGAGTACCCCGTCATCGTCGATGTCGATGCCGACGGGGCCAGCGAGATCGTGTTCATGTCCAACGACGGGATCTACGAGGGCTGGCAGGGGATCACCGCGGTGAGCGACGCCAGCGAGAGCTGGGCGCCCACCACGCCCACCTGGAACCAGCACGCCTACCACATCACCAACATCAACGACGATCTCAGCGTCCCCGCCCACCCCACCATGAACTGGCTGACCGGCCACAACAGCTTCCGGGCCGGGGGCCTCCGCGAGCGCCCGGGGATCCCGGCGCCGGACCTGGCCCCCCACATCGCCGACGTCTGCTGGACCTGCACCAGCGGCCAGCAGGTCGAGGTCGCGGTCCAGGTGGACAACAAGGGCACCGAGGACGTGAACACCACCGTCGTGGCCGGGCTGTGGGCCCGCACCACCGACGGCGACGTGCTCGTCGACGCCGTGACCTGGCCCCTCGGCGTGGCGGCCGGGACCCGCAGCGACGCGGTCGCCCTGGGCGGCGACCTGACGGGGGCCACCGTGATCGAGTTGTGGGTCCGGGTCGACGATCCGGACGCCTGGGCGGCGGTGGGCCTGTCGGGGGCGGTCGAGGAGTGCGAGGAGCTGAACAACGCCGTGGTCCAGGGGACCGACGGCTGCGGCTGATCGGCGCCGCGCCGGCTCCCGGCTTCGGGTAGGCTGTGCGCCTCGGGACGGCTGGGCCGTCCCCCCGGAAGCCGTCCCCCCGGAGACCACCCATGCGCCATCGCGCCCTCCCCTGCCTGCTGCTCCTGCCGCTGACGGCCCAGCTCGCCTGCGGCGACAAGCCCGACAACACCGGCGGCCCCCCGGGTGGGGGCGGCGACGGCGGGGCCGAGGACTGCACCCTGGAACTGGCCCCCGCCGGCAAGGTCGAGACCGACCCCACCTGCGAGGCGGTGGTCGACCGGTTGCTGGGGATCAGCGTCGACTGGCAGTGGACCGGGGCGGAGGGCTACGAGAGCTTCAACACGGTGATCACGACGCCGGTCGTCGGGGACGTCGATGGCGACGGGCACCCCGAGATCGTGGTGACGGTCACCGACCCGGCGTACCACTTCTCCGGCGGCGTCCTCGCGGTCATCGACGGGGTGACCGGCCAGACCGACCTGCTGCTCGGCGACGTGGACGGGGCCACCATCAGCGACACCGGCGGTGTCGCCCTGGCCGATCTCGACGGCGATGGCACCCCCGAGATCCTGGTGCTCACGATGGACTCGACCATCGCGGCCGTCCACGCCGACGGCGAGGTGCTCTGGGAGTCGGCGTCCCAGTCCAGCGTCATGGCGGTCTACACCCACCTCGGTGCCGCCGATTTCGACGGAGATGGCCTC
>RFKJ01000543.1 GCA_003694325.1 Deltaproteobacteria bacterium | reverse complement strand
TTCGCCCTCGAGATGCCGTTCATCTGAGGGGGCGAGGAGGTGGCATCGAGCATCGCCGCCCGCCGCCGGATCCACCAGAACAGCCCACCGGACAGCAAGAGCGGCAGCAGGGTCAGGAACGCCGCCGTGTAGGCATAGGCGTTGCGCGTCGTCTCGTTGGGGTCGAAGCAGACCGCGCAGGCATGGGCGGTGACGGGAGCGAACAGCGCCCCGCACGCCAGGACCGCCAGCGCCCGGGACACCCGGCGGATCACCGGTACACCTGGAAGTAGATGAACGGCCAGATCAGCACGACGAAGTACCAGAAGACCTGGACCGTCGCGAAGGCCGAGGCCGGCAACTCGCCCTTGCGCAGCTTCACCCAGGACCAGGCCAGCGCCGAGATGGCAGCGAGGGCGTGCAGCCCGTGGGCGCCGACGATGACGTAGAAGAAGCTGCCGAGCGAGCTCGACGTCAGGGTGAGCCCCTGGGCCAGCAGCGCGACCCACTCTCGCCCCTGCAGGGCCACGAAACCCGCGCCCAGGACGATGGCCACCAGCAACCGCGTGGCCGCCTTGCCGGTCTGCCGACGCCAAGCCAGCCAGGCCGACCAGGTCACCGCCCCGCTGGCCAGGAGCAGTGTGGTGTTCATCGCCGTCTGCTCGAAGGGTAGCGTCGGCTGACCCGGCGGGGGCCAGACCCCGTCGGCCCGGGCCCGGACCACCGAGAAGGCGCTGATGAACCCGGCGAAGAACATCACCTCGGTGAACACGAAGATCAGCATCCCCATGACGCCGTCGGGCATGATCTTCGGCCGCGCCACCGGAGCCGGGCGCAGCTCGACGACCTGTCCCTCGGTCATGGCGTCTCCCCCGCCGCCTCGGTGGTCGCCCCCCCGGCGGTGTTGAAGTGGTGCAGGTAGGCGACGATGGCGTCGATCTGGGCGTCGTCGTAGGTGCTGCCCCAGGGTGCCATCATCGGCGACTTCCCGACCGCGGCGCCCCCCTCCTTGATGGCCTTGTGCACCATGGCGTCATCGCGCGCCTCCCAGAAGGCCGGGTCGGTGAAGTTGGCCGGCTTGGGGTTCAGGGCAGCCCCGACCGGCCCGTTGCCGTCGCCCGCTTCGCCGTGGCAGGTGCTGCAGCTCGACTGGAAGGCCGCAGCCGCATCGAAGCCCGGCGCCGCACCCGCCGTTGCCGGTGCAGCCTCGGCGACCTCGCCATCCGGCGCCGGTGCGGCGGCCTCCTCCGTCTCCCCACCCTGCTCCGACCCGGCCTCGGCCGTGGAGGCCACCTCCGCTCCGGCGGGGGCGCCGTGGGCGTCCCCACCCCCGTGGGCATCCCCTCCGTGCTCGCCCGCTGCGTGACCGGCCTCACCCTCGCCCGCACCGGCGGCGTGGTGGTCCCCCGGCTCGTGTACCGGGTTCTCGGAGGCGTAGATCGCGGCGTCGTTGGTCCAGTGCAGGCCGGTGTGCTCCATCACGTCGGGCGCCGTGCCGGCGTAGAACAGCCCCATCAGGACCACCGAGGTGATGAGCACCCACCGGATCATCGCCTTCTCGATGTCCAGGTGCATGAAGTGCTTGGCGACCAGGTATGCCTTCACGCAGGCGATGCCGAAGGCGGTGATCAGCGTCAGCCACTTGTGCCCGAACATCGGGCCGATGACGCTGATGACCAGCAGGACGACGAGGATCGCCCAGATCTTGATGTAGTGACGGCTGTGGGATTCGGCGGACATCAGCGACCTACTTGGCGATGTAGAGCAGGGGGAACAGGAAGATCCACACGATATCGACGAAGTGCCAGTAGATCCCGATCAGCTCGACGCGCTGCAGCTCTCGGCCCCGGTTGGCGTCGAAGGCGATGAAGCCCATGATGATCGTGCCGGCGATGACGTGCAGGGCGTGCAGCCCGGCGGCCGTGTAGTAGAAGCTCCAGAAGCCGTTGAGCGTAATCGTGAAGCCGTGGCTGATCTCGGTGTACCACTCAAAGGACTTCACGCAGGCGAAGGTGATCCCGCCCAGCATCGTCATGCCGATGAACCGGGCGGCCTTCTTGCCGTCCCCCTGCTCGGCGGCATCGTGAGCCAGCACCGCCATCAGGCTGGAGGTCAGCAGCACCAGGGTGTTGAAGGCGCCGATCCAGGTGTTGGTATGCGCCGCCGTCTCGCCCCACTCGGGGTGCCCCAGCCGGTGCATGATGTAGGAGCCGAGCAGGCCGCCGAAGATCACCACTTCGGAGGCCAGCACCCACCATATGGCGAGGCGGCCGGTCGGGATGCTGGAGGCGCTGCGGGTCGTTGCGATGGGCTTCACGGGGGAGGTCCTCAGGCGGGCTGGTTCTGGGGCCAGTAGTCGTCTTCACGACCCTCGACCGAGTATTCGTAGGGACCACGGTAGACGTTGGGCATCGCGTCGGGCGGCCAGTTGCCGTGGGGCGGGGGGCTGGAGGTGGTCCACTCCAGGGTGTTCGACTTCCAGGGGTTGTCCGGGGCCTTCTCGCCCTTGAACAGGCTGTGGAAGAAGTTGAACAGGAACAGGACCTGCGACAGCAGCAGGACCACCGTGGCGGTCGTGGCCACGATGCGGAGGTCCTGCAGACCCTCGGTCGCGAGTTGGGGGAAGTGGTTGTAGTCGTAGATTCGACGATGCTGGCCGGCCGTCCCCAGGATGAACAGGGGGATGAAGATGAAGTTGAACGCCGTGACCGTGAGCCAGAAGTGGATCCGGCCCAGCTTCTCGTTCATCATCCGCCCGAACATCTTCGGGAACCACATCGTCACGGCCGCGAAGGTACCGATGATGGCGATGGGGAAGAAGGTGTAGTGGAAGTGGGCCAGCACGAAGTAGGTGTCGTGGAAGTAGATGTCGGCACCCGACGCGCCCAGGAAGATCCCGGTCACCCCCCCGATGAGGAACTCGGCCACGAAGGCCAGCGCCCACAGCATCGGCACGGTCAGGGTGATCGAGCCCCGGTAGAGCGTGGCGATGATGACGAACAGCACCTCGGCGATGGGGATCGAGATGAGCAGCGTCGTCACCGTGAAGACGTTGGCCATCCGGGGGTCGATGCCGGCGACGAACTGGTGGTGGGCCCACACGAAGAAGCTGAGGATGGCCGTCGCCACCGCCGTGTACAGCACGGTCTTGTACCCGAACAGCTTCTTGCGGGAGAAGACCGTGATGATCTCGGCCACGAACCCGAGCGCCGGCAGCAGCACGACGTAGACCTCGGGGTGCCCGAAGAACCAGAACAGGTGCTGCCAGAGGATCGGGTCCCCCCCGGTCCCCGGGTCGAAGAAGCCCGTCCCCAGCGTCTGGTCGAACAGCAGCATCACCGCGCCGGCCATGAGCGGCCCCACCGACAGCATGAACAGGATGCTGGCGATGACGATCATCCACACCACGATGGGGATGTCGTAGGCCCGCATGCCCGGCGCCCGGGCGTTCATCAGCGTCACGATGAAGTTGATGCCGCCGAGCAGGAAGGCGACGAACTCCAGGGCCACGGCCAGCAGCCACATGGTCGCGCCGAGGCCCGTCAGGTTGTAGGCCGGGTTCGCCGACAGGGGCGGGTACGAGGTCCAGGCACCTCCGAACCCGCCACCCGGGACGAACTGCGACGCGATGATGAGGATCGCGCTGAGCAGGAAGATCTGGTAGGACAGGCGGTTCAGGCGTGGAAACACCATGTCGTCGGCGCCGATCATCAGCGGGATCAGGTAGTTGCCGAACGCCGCGATCAGCACGGGCATCGCGACCCAGAAGATCATGATGCTGCCGTGGTTGGTGACCAGGGCGTTGTACTCACCCGGCGAGACCACGCCGAACAGGGGGATGTCGGCCCCGGGGAAGGCGAGCTGCATCCGGAAGGTGTAGGCCATGAACCCACCGATCAAGGCCATGAACATGCCCGTGAACATGTACTGCATGCCGATGATCTTGTGGTCGGTGGACCAGATGTACTTCAGGATCCCCTGGGGACCGTGGTCATGCGCGTGCTCGTGCGCATGTGCCGTAGAGCTGTGAGCCATCTCTGCGTTTTCCTTGCGCTACTGGAGCGACGCGGTGGGGTTGTGGGCGGCGATCCAGGCGGCGTGATCCTCCGGCGACTCGATGAACAGCTTCGCCGCCATGATGCCGTGGCCGATCCCGCAGATCTCCGCGCACTGGATGTCGTACTCGCCGGTGCGGGTGGGCTGGAACCACCCGGTGATCGTCCGTCCCGGCACCGCGTCCTGCTTGAGCCGGAAGACCGGCACCGAGAAGCTGTGGAGCACGTCGGTGGAGGTGAGCTGGAAGTGGTAGGTGTCGCCCACCTGGACGTGCAGCTCGTCCACCATGCGGATGTCATCGTCGGTGTCCAGCTCGCCGTCGGCGCCGGGATGGACGAAGGTCCAGGCCCACTGCTGGCCGATCACCCGGATGGTCCGGTCGGCATCGGGGAGCTGCTGCTTGACCAGGTACCAGACCCGGATCGACCCGGCGATGAGCACCACGTCGAACAGGATGATGATCATGTGCGGGTAGCTGATGAACCGGGTGTACTTCCGCTCGGTGCCCTCGATGTAGGCGGCGCGCTGGCCCGGCTTTGCCCGGTACTTCAGGATGAACCCGAAGAACACGGCCTCCGCGACGATGAACCAGAAGCCCACCGCTGCCGCGATGATCCAGATGAGGTTGTCGATCTCGTGCGCGTAGGACGAGGCCTGGTCGAGAAAGAGTTGAGGCATCGGCGGGTCTCAGAGGATGAAGACGAAGACGGAGGCGATGAACAGGGCCGCACCCACCATCGTGATGACGTAGGCGAGCCAGGCGTCCTTGAGGGCCGGGTTCTCGCTGTCGGGAGGGGCCGGGGGCACGCCGGCCGGGGCTTCAGG
>RFKJ01000542.1 GCA_003694325.1 Deltaproteobacteria bacterium | reverse complement strand
CGCCGCGGCAGCGCTGCGCTGGGAGGAAGGGGGCTTCGTCCCTTGCATGACGAGTCTAGCACCCCGGATGTTCCACCCGCAGGGGTCAAATGATCGCCCGGTGACACATCCCGACCAATGAAGATGCAGTGTTGCTGCGGATCGTCGAAGATTGTGCAAATCTCTTGCCGCCTCGTCTGGCGCGCGGGTCGGGTGGCGAACCCGCCGACGGGAAACCGCGGCCGAGCGGGTGCAGCGGCCGGCGCCGGTCGGATACCATCGACGACTCCTCGGACGACCTGTAGACCCCGTGCCGCGCCTGCTCCTCACCGGTGGTGCCGGATTCATCGGCTCGCAGCTTGCTCGGACCCTCGGGGAGGCCGGGTGGGAGGTGCGGGTCCTCGACAAGCTGACCTATGCCGGCAGGAGGGAGCACCTCGACGGGGTCGACTGCGAGCTGGTCGTCGCCGACGTGGTGGACTCCGAGGCGGTGGAGGCGGCCATGGAGGGCTGCGAGGCGGTGGTGCACGCCGCCGCCGAGAGCCACGTCGAGCGGAGCCTCGAGGATCCCGCGGCCTTTCTGCGCACCAACGTCGAGGGCACCCGGGCGGTGCTGGCGGCGGCCACCCGCCACGAGATCGAGCGGGTGCTCGTCATGTCCACCGACGAGGTGTTCGGCGAGGTGCCCGGCGATGCGCTGTGCGGGCCGGACGCCCCGCTGCGCCCGGGCAATCCCTACGCCGCCAGCAAGGCGGGGGCCGAGGCGCTGGTCCACGCCTGGCGGAAGTCGTTCGACCTGCCGGCGGGGATCGTCCGCTGCGTGAACTGCTACGGGCCACGCCAGCACCCCGAGAAGGCCGTCCCCTGGTGGGCCCGGGATGCGCTCGAGGGGAGGCTGGTGCCCGTGCAGGGGCTGGGCACGGCCGTGCGGGACTGGCTGTACGTCGAGGACCTCGCCGCCGGGGTCGCCCGGGCCCTGGAACGGTGGAAGCCCGCCGCCACCTGGCACTTCGCCGGCCACTGCCGGCTGCCGAACCTGGAGATGGCCCGCCGGGTGCTGGCGGTGGTCGCCGAGCGCACCGGGTCGCTCGCCCAGATCGACCTGGTGGCCGAGCGGCGGGGCCAGGACATCCGCTACGGCCTCGACGACCGGGAGACCCGGGCCGCGCTCGGGTGGGCGCCGCAGGTGGCGCTCGACGACGGGTTGCGGCGCACCGTCGAGTGGATCGCCGAGACCGGGCGTTCCCTGTGGAGCTGAGGCGCTTCGACCCGGCGTCCCTGGCGCGGGTGCGCCAGGCGCTCATCGACGGCGAGCCGATCCACCTCGTGGTCCAGGACCGGTTGCCGCCCGGCCTGCGCATCGACGAGCTGGCCCCGCTGCTCACCAGCGTGCGGACCCACGACCGGCGACTCAAGGAGGCCGTGGAGGCGCGCATGGCCCCATCGGCGGCGGTGGGGGACTGTCCGGAGATCACCGTGGTGATCCCGACCCACCGGCGGGTGCCCCTGGGGCTGCGGGCGCTGCGGGTCCAGGACGTGCAGCCGCGGATCATCGTGCTGAGCAACGGCGAGAACGGGCCGGTGGAGGCCGAGGGGGCGGAGGTGATCCGGGTGCCCTGGCGCGGGCACGGCCGGACCCGCCAGGAGGCGGTGGACCGGGTGGAGACGCCGCTGGTCTTCTTCACCGTCGACGACGCGGTTCCCCTGGGGCGGGGGTTCTTGCGGGCCCTGGCCCTGGCGCTGGACGCCGGGGACCCGGCGCGTCCGTGGGACGCCATGGTCGCCCGGCAGATCCCCTGGCCCGACACCGACCCCGTCACCGCCGAGCGGTTGCGCCGGTGGACGCCGTCGGGACGCCGCATCGTGCCCATGGCCCACGCCGACAACGTGGGGACCCTCTACCGGACGGAGGTGTTGCGGCGGCATCCCTTCCCCGACGTGCCCATCGCCGAGGATGCCTGGTGGAGTCGCGGCCGGCGGGTGGGCTACCTGCCCATGGCCCCGCTGGTGCATGCCCACCCGCGTCGCCCGCGCGCGCTGCTGCAGCGGGAGCGGGACATCCACGAGCAGCTCGTGCGCATGGGGGAAGAACCGGCGATCCCGTCCCTGGCGGCCCTGGTCGGAGCGCTGCCCGGGGTCGTCCGGCCGTCGCTGAAGGGGGGGAGCCGGGAGCTGGCGGCCCAGCTCGCCGAGTTGACCGGCCGGTACCTGGGGGCGCGGCGGGCGCGTCGCCAGCGGTGAGGCGGACCCGCGCCCGCCCCGGCCGCCGGGCGGAGTGCGACAGGAGATCCGGCCGGGAATCGGCGGTCCGGACGGGCGCCCTCGCGGCGCGTTAGGGCGGTCGGCATGAAACCACGCCCCCTGGTCGTCGCCCTGCAGTGGTGGGTCCTGGTCGGCGCCACCCCGGCCTGCGTGGTGCACCATGCCACGCCGACGGAGCCGGTGGCGGTCCGCCCGGCGGAGCCGGTCCCCCCACCGGCGAACTTCCGCGAGGTCCAGGCTCGGCTCGAGGCGCTGATCGTCGACGAGATCGAGGTCGACCGCCGGGATCGGATCGACGCGGCGCTCGACCTGCTGCGGGCCGCACGGCTCATGACCCCGGCCGACCAGGTGGCGGTGCTGGAGTTCCTGCAGCGGTGGGTGGCCATCGAGGAGCGGTCCCGGCCGATGGAGGCGCCGGCCCTGTTCGCCGTCGACGGAGCCGGCGCGGTTGGGGCCGGCGCGGGTGGGGCCGACGCGGGTGGGGTCGTCCCGCTGGCCGGGGCCCGCATCGAGGAACAGGACCTCGGGGGGGTGGAGGTGATCGAGCCGCCGCCGGGCAGCACCGCCGAGG
>RFKJ01000541.1 GCA_003694325.1 Deltaproteobacteria bacterium | reverse complement strand
GGGGCACGGCGACCCCGGCTTCTTCGGCCAGCTCGTTGAGACGCTGGGCGATCCGCTCGCACAGCCGGCGCGAGTTGGTGAACAGGATCGTCGAGCGGTGGTCCAGCACGAGCCGGAGCAGCCGCCGGTGGATGGCCGGCCAGATCCCCAGGTGGTCGGCCGACATCGAGCTGTCCGCCGGGATGACGCCGCCAGGCGCATCACCGTCCGTCGGCGGCGCGCCGCCGGCCGCCTCCGCGCCCGGCACCGCCCCGTCTCCGGGGTCGGCCGCCGGGTTGTCCATGTCGTCGACCGGGACGACGATCCGCAGGTCGAGGTCGGGGGGCGCAGACCGGTCGACGATGGCCACCGGGCGCGGCTGCCCGCTGGCGTCCGCGCCGCCGAGGAAGGCCGCGATCTCGGACAGCGGTCGCTGGGTGGCCGACAGGCCGATGCGCTGCGGCGGCGGGCGGCGGGTCCCGTCCGCCGCCGGCCGGGTGACCAGCTCGGCGAGGCGCTCCAGGGACAGCGCGAGGTGCACCCCCCGCTTGGTGCCGGCGACCGCGTGGATCTCGTCGATGATCACGGTCCGGACGGTGGCCAGCGCCGCCCGTGCCCGGCTGGAGAGGAGCAGGTAGAGGCTCTCCGGGGTGGTCACCAGCACGTGGCCGGGTGCCCGCTGGAAGCGCCGGCGTTCCGCGGCCGGCGTGTCCCCGGTGCGCACGCTGACGGTGATGTCGCGGACCGGCCGGCCGGCCTGGACGGCGGCGGCCCGGATCCCGGCCAGGGGCGTGCGCAGGTTGCGATCCACGTCGTAGACCAGCGCCTTCATCGGCGAGACGTAGAGCACCCGCACCCCCGGCGGGTCGAGTTCCTCGACGTCCCGGTGGGCCAGGCGATCCAGGCACCACAGAAACGCCGCCAGCGTCTTGCCGGACCCCGTGGGTGCCAGCATCAGGGTGTCGCGGCCGGCGGCGATCTCCGTCCAGCCGGCCACCTGCACCGGGGTCGGTGCGGCGAAGGCCTGGGAGAACCAGGCCCGGGTCGCCGGGCCGAAGGCGGCGAGGGCCGCGGCGGGATCCGGCGCGTCGGGAGGGGTGGGCATGCCGGACAGGTATCCAGCCCGGCACCCGGCGCACGGTCAGCTCCTGACCGGGTCGCCATCCGCCTCCCGGGGCAGACTGCGAGCATGAGCCGCCCATGGCCGAAGCCGCCCGCCAACGCCTCAGCCATGCCGAGTACCGCGCCATCGACGCCGCCATCGCCGTCGACGACCTGTACGCCGGCACGGGGACCTGAGCAGCGGGCCACGGCTGCCCGCGGCCCCTCGACCCGCACGCAGCGCAGCCGCTCGACCTGTTCGCGCCCGCCGTGTCCCCACAACCCCGCTCGCCCGTTGGTTCTGCAGCGGCCGCCATGTAGGGTGGCCACGCAAGGGTCCCCGCGCATGCCTGCACCTTCGAGTCTCCAGTCCCGGTTCGAGGATCTGACGCCCCTGGGACGGGGGGGCGCCGGCACGGTCTACCGCGCCTTCGACAGGCGACGGGGGATCGAGCTGGCGGTCAAGACGCTGAACCACGCCGCTCCACACGAGCTGGCTGCGTTCAAGAGGGAGTTTCGGCTGATCGCCGACATCTCCCACCCCAACCTCGTCCAGCTCTACGACCTGTTCCACATGGACGACCAGTGGTGGTTGGCGATGGAGCTCGTCCATGGCCAGCAGCTCGGCACCTGGCTGAGAGGAGAGGCGGCGCCCCAGAGCCCCCGGACCGCCGCACAGACCGGTGGCTGGCTATGGGACGACGAGCCGACCGGGGAGCCCGACCCGTTGCCCGCAGACACGGTGCCCGCAGCCACGTCGCCCGGCGCAGAACCCCCGCCCCCCATGGACTGGGACCGCTTCAAGCACACCCTGCCGCAGCTCGCAGACGCGATCGCTGCGCTCCATGCCGCGGGTCGCCTGCACCTCGACGTGAAACCGGCCAACGTCCTCGTCACGCCAGAGGGTCGGGTCGTCCTGGTCGACTTCGGGCTGGCACACCGGATCGGCACCGCCGGCCCCTCGATGGTGTCGGGCACCCCGACCTACATGGCACCGGAGCAGGCCGCGGGCGGCCACCTCGACACCGCCACCGACTGGTACGCGTTCGGCGCCGTGCTCTACGAGCTGCTCGGCGGACGCCCCCCCTTCCTCGGCTCCACCGCCCGCATCCTCCACGACAAGCAGTTCTGCACACCGCCCCCCCTGCAGGTGGCCGACGCGCCGCCCGGGTGGGTCGAGCTGGCCCAGGCCCTGCTCGATCGCGACCCGGCTTGCCGACCCACCCAAGAACGCATCCGGGCCGTGCTCGGCGGCTGGACGCAGCCATCAAGACGGGCCCCCGCCACCCCCGCGCGACGGGCCTTCGTCGGCCGCGACGACGAACTGTCGCTCTTGGCCGCACGGCACGCGCAAGCGGCACAGGGCGAGCGGGTCGTGGTCGCCATCCAGGCGCCATCCGGTGTCGGAAAGACCACGCTGGTGCAGTCGTTCCTGGCGAGCCTCGGCGAAGACAGCCCTGCGTTGTCGACCCGCTGCTACCAGGGCGACCACACGCCCTTCAAGGCCCTCGACGGGTGGGCCACCACGCTCGTGCGACGGCACGTCGACGCCCTCGACCTCTCCACCGTCGAGTGGTCCGTCCTGACCTCGGTCTTCCCGGGCCTGGGAACGACCGGCTCGGACGCCGCCCGGGGACTCTCCGAGCGAGATCGGCTGCGCCTGCTCACCCGCGTGCTGGACAAGACCATCGACGCCGCCGTGTCCTCCGGACCGCTGATCGTGTGGCTGGACGACGTCCAGTGGGTGGACGAGGACAGCGTCGTCGTGCTGGCGCATGCCTTGCGGAGGCCCGGCGTCACCTGGCTGCTCACGCTCCGTCCCGAGGGCCTGCAGCCTTCGTCCCCAGCCTCTCCGCTGGTCTCTCTCGCCACCGACAACCTGCAGCTTCGCCCGTTGTCCCCCGCACAGTCGCTGGCGCTGTCCCGGCAGCTTTTGCCACCCCACGCCCGGGACGCGGCCGCGCGCGTCGCAGCCGAAGCCGACGGGCAGCCGTTCCTCATCGAAGCCATCTGCGAGCACCTGGCGTCCAGCGACGACCCGGATGCCATCGACATGGCGGGGGTCATCGACGCTCGGCTGCAGGGGCTATCCGACGCAGAGCGCTCGCTGCTGATCCACGTCGCCATCGCCGCTCGGCCGACGCCGCTGCGGCTGCTCGGGCAGGCGGCCGGCCAGCTCGACCAGTGCTGGCGCGCGGCCGCGCGTCTGCAGAGCCTCGGCCTGCTGGCGATGCAAGCCCCCGGCGTCGACGACACGGTCGCCTGCCGCCACGACCGGATCCGCGAAGCGGCCAGCACCCTGCCCCCTCCAGACCACGCGCGCCAGGTCCACCTGCGCCTGGCCGAGGTCTACGAGCGGGAGGGCGTCGACGCCGGGACCACTGCCCGGCACTACCTCGCGGCCAGGCGTCCGGACCGGGCCCGGCCCCTGGCCCGCGCGGCAGCCAGGGCGGCCGAGGACGCGCTGGCCTTCGAACGGGCCACCGAGTGGTACACGACACTGCTGGAGCTGTCGGTCGACTCCGAGGAGCGCCGGGCGACGCTCGTCGACCTGGGGCGGGCGCTGCTCAGCACCGGGCGCGGAGCCGATGCGGCCGAGCGCTGGCTGCAGGCCGCCGAGATGGGTGGGCCGGGGTCCGATGGGTTGCGCATCCAGGCGGCGGAGGAGCTGGGGAGGTCCGGCTACCTGCAGCGCTCCGGGGCACTCATGGCCGCGGCGCTGTCCGACATGGGCGAGGCCCTCCCGCGCGCTCGCGTGGCGCAGATCCTGTCTCTGGTGTGGAACCGCCTCTTTCTCAGCCCGGGCGCGATCGCCCGCCGTGTCTCCTGCGTCCCGCAAGTCCGGGACGGCGACGCCGAGCCCCCCCAGCTCTCGGCCCTCTGGGCGGTCGCCCACGGCAGGGGGATGCACGATCCGCTCGCCAGCACGCTGCTGGTCGCCCGGTTGCTCCGCCTGGGCCTGTCCGCGGGCTGCGGGATCTCCATCGCCCGCGCCCTCTCCGGGCTCGCCATCAGCGTCGGCGTGCGGGGCCCCCACGCGACGAGCCGGGCCGGGCGCCTGCTCGATCTCGCGTCGCAGGTGGACGGCCGCGCCCAGAACCACGCGCGCGTGGCGCTCTGCCGGGCCATCTGCGCCTTCCAGATCGGAGCGTTCGACGACGCCCGCCGACACGCCCGCGCGGGCCTGGAGATCGCCCTGGACACCCCGGGCTGTTCCTGGGAGCTGCGCAACTGCCGCTTCTACCTGGCGGACTGCGACTGGGCCACGGGCGACCTGGAGCGCGGTCGGGCGAGCTATCGCGAACAGATCGAGGAAGCAGAGGCCGTGGGCGATCTACACACCCGGACGCTGTGGACCCTGGCCCGACCCTTTCTTTTCGAGCTGCTCGACGATGACGTGGACGCTGCGCTGTCGAGCACCGACCGCGCCCTGGCCGGGTGGCGGCCGGAGGTCGTGGACCTGAACACCGCCTATGCCAGCTTCCAGAGGGCCCAGGTCCACCTCTACCGGGGTGACGTCGACGCCGCAGCGAAGGCGCTCCGCGGGCCGAGGACCGGCATGCGGCTGGCGGGGCTGTTCACCATGTACATCGTCCGCGTCCGGACCCTGGAGTTCGAGGGTCGAATCGCCCTTGGGGCCGGCCAGGGCCGACGGGCCCTGAG
>RFKJ01000540.1 GCA_003694325.1 Deltaproteobacteria bacterium | reverse complement strand
TTCATGGGCAGCGGCGGCGACGACCCGACCAAGGTGCCGAAGCTGGGAACCATCTATCCGTACGTCGGGCGCATGGACGAAGTGGTAGTCCCACATGCCGCGGCCGTAGGTGCCGAACCGGAACGTGTCCTCGCCGGCGAGCGCCTCACAGGACCAGTAGGTCGTCACCGGCGCCTCGGTGCCGGTGATCTCCCACCACTCGTCGTCGCCCGGATCTCGTCGCCAGGCGCCCGTCTCGGTGCCCGCCACCAGCACGCCGCTGCCATCGCTGGCCTCGCACAGGCAGTACACCAGCGTGTCCGGCAGCCCGTCTCCCCATGGCTCGAAGGTGAAACCGCCGTCGGTGCTGCGGTAGACGGCCGGCACGCTGTAGCCCGACCCGCCGATGTAGACGGTGTCGATGTCGGTGTTGGAGGCGACGATGGCCTGGCCGTAGTACCAGTTGTCGTCGGCCACCCGGTTGACCGACTGGGTCCAGGTCAGCCCCTTGTCGGTGCTGGTCCAGGCGCGCCCGTAGCTCGTCGCCAGGTAGACCCGCCGGCTGTCCAGGGGAGAGAACGCCATGGCGGTGACGTACTCGCCGCTGGCCAGGTCGAATTCCTGGTCTCCCCAGGTCGACGGCAGCCAGGTGCTCCCGACCCGGGAGTAGCGGTACAGGCGCGTGGCCGGGAAGAAGAACGCCCGCCGGTCGTCGGGATCGGCGATCACCGGCGGGATCCATGGAACGTAGCTCTCCCCCGACGGGAAGCTGGCGGAGTAGAGCACGGGGTCGTCCTCGCCCTCGTGGATGAGGATGAACCCCGGGTAGGTGGAGTACACGTAGGCGTGGGACCCGTCGCTGGACGTGAGGTGCCCGTAGTCCCCGGAGATGATCTGCTCCAGTTCGAAGGGATCGTCGTCATCCTGGGCAATGGTGCTGGTGACCTGGTAGCCCTGATCCTGGGCACCGGCGGCCACGTGGGCGGGGTCTGCCGTGCTGGTGAGGGTGTCGTAGTACTGGCTGACCCGCAGGCCATCCAGGGAGAGGTTCTCGACCGTGGCCAGGCCGTCCCTCGACCGGTACAGGCCCCCATCGGTGCAGATGTACCAGGTCTCGCCACCCTCGCCATCGGGGACCACGTCCATGCCCATGATGTCGGCGTGGAGCCGGTCGGCGGGCGAGTCGTAGTATTCCCACCAGTCGTTGACCGTTTCAAAGCTCCACCCGTCGGTGGTGGTGGAGACCTCGACCCCTCCCCAGGCGACGCGGTGGGCATCGACGGTCGAGGCCGTCAGCACGCCCCAGTAGTCGGACAGCGAGGTCACCGAGACCCAGTTCGCCCCGGCATCCCCCGACCGGTAGAGGGTCGTCGAGGACAGCGCCAGCCAGAAGGTCGGCGCACCGGCCTCCGAACCGGCCAGCTCCGCCGAGGTCGGCCGCATCCCCGGCAGGTCACCGGCCACCGTCCACGTCTCGCCGTCGTCCTCGCTGCGCAAGAGCTGGCTGCTCGTCACCAGCCACACGGTGCCGCCCCCGTCGCGCGGCAGCCAGACATCGCCGTTGAAGCCCTCGAGGTCGTAGATCGCCTCCCAGGTCGCCCCCTTGTCGTCGCTTCGGCAGAGGAAGCTCCCGCTGTCCCCCCGGGCGACCATGAACAGCCGCTCGCTCCCATCCGACTTCATCGCGAGGCGGCGGATGCTCCAGGGGTCGTCGAGCCCGGCCACCTCGTCCCAGCTCGCCCCCTCGTCGACCGTGCGATGCACGAGGCCCCCATCGGTGGCGGCGAGCACCACCGGGGGATCCCCGGCGCGATCGGGCGACATGACCTCCAGCCACGCCGCCCCCCCGTAGAGGTTGTCGCCGATGGGAGTCCAGCCCTCCCCGTCCAGGTCGGCCCGCCACACCCCGCCCTTGCTGCTGCCGGCGTACAGGGTCTCTCCATCGGGCGCGATGCGGGCCACCATCATGCGCCCCGCCTGGTTGTCGCTGCCGCGCTCGGTCCAGGACCCGTGGGTCGCCGGTGGGGCGTCGCGCAGGGCCCGCCGACGGGCGGTCTCCGCCAGGCCGTTGCGCCGCTCGATCGCCCGCCAGTCCACCCCCGGCGCCGCCCGGTGCATCGCCTCGAACCAGGCCTTGCGGGCCTGCTTGTTCCGGCGCTCGACATCCTCGTCCAGCCAGTGCTCGGTCGGCGGTGGGTGCGCCATCCTCGCGAGCTGGGCGGCGAGCTGCCCGGTCGCCACGGGCGGCGTCTTCCCGGCCGGTGCCGGAGCGGGCGGCACGCCGGACCCGAGGCGCGCACCGAGGAGGAGGGCGGCCAGGAAGCCACCGGTCACGGGCAGCCGCAGGGACTCGGTCATGGGAACTCCAGCGGGACCCTGGGGTCGCGCCCCCCAGGGTAGCGCGCAGACCCGCGTCCAGCGCGTGCGCGGGCCAGCCGATCCCCTTTCCGTCCCAACGGGCCCTTGCCTTCCACCCCGCAGGCGATTAGACCCAGCACGCCTTCGGGGTATAGCGCAGCCTGGTAGCGCGTCTGCTTCGGGAGCAGAAGGCCGTAGGTTCAAATCCTGCTACCCCGACCATACTGGATGAACGGCCCCCGGATCGCTCGATCCGGGGGCCGGCTCATTTCCCGCCGCCGCCAATTCCGCAAGGATATCGAAGGGTTTCCGGTAGGTGGGGACCACCTCGCCAGCCGCCAATGTGCAGTTCGAAAGGACGACATTCAGCACCTGGCGGCGCTGGTCCTGATTCAGCCGAATGTACCGGTCGTAGGCGGACTTTACGAGTTCTAAGACCTGCAGGCCCGTGTCCAGGGTCTTGTG
>RFKJ01000539.1 GCA_003694325.1 Deltaproteobacteria bacterium | reverse complement strand
CTGCTGGAGCCTCCTTGCCCGCTGCCCTCACGCGTCCCCGTTCCGGCCCCCTCGGTGGCCTCACCGAGCTGCTTCGCAGCCCCGCCGCCCCCGGGCTGGCGCTCATGACCGCCGCCGCGCTGGCGTTTGCCTGGGCGAACTCCGGCTGGGCGGCCTCCTACCAGGCTCTCCTCGACCTCCCGATCCGCGTCGGCATCGGCGATGCCGAGCTGGACAAGCCGCTGCTGCTGTGGGTCAACGACGGCCTCATGGCCCTGTTCTTCCTGCTGGTCGGGCTGGAGGTCAAGCGCGAGGTGGCCCATGGCGCCCTCTCCAGCGTCCGCAAGGCGGCGCTGCCCGTGGCTGCCGCCATCGGTGGGATGGTGCTGCCGGCCGCGATCTTCACGGCGCTCAACCTGGGTGGCGAGGGCCAACCCGGCTGGGCCATCCCTATGGCCACCGACATCGCCTTTGCCCTCGGCGTGCTCGCCCTGCTGGGCAGCCGCGTCCCGCTGTCGCTGAAGGTGTTCCTCGCGGCGTTCGCCGTTGCCGACGACATCGGTGCGGTCATCGTCATCGCCACCTTCTACTCGCACGGCTTCCACGCCGCCGCGTTCGGCATGGCCGCGGCCCTGGCCGGCCTGCTGGCGATCCTCAACCGCCGCGGCGTCAAGAACCTCGGGGTCTACCTGCTGGTCGGCGCCGCCCTCTGGCTGGCCATCCTCAAGAGCGGCGTCCACGCCACCATCGCCGGCGTCATCCTGGCCATGGCCATCCCCCTGCACGGCCGGGAGGATGACGACCACAGCCCCCTGGTCCACCTCGAGCACACGCTGCACCCGTGGATCTCCTGGGGCGTGCTGCCGCTGTTCGCCCTTGCCAACGCCGGGGTCCGGGTGGCCGGCACCGAATTGGACCCGATGCACCCGCTGGCCATGGGGGTCACCCTGGGCCTCGTGGTCGGCAAGGCCCTGGGCATTCCCCTGGCCTGCCTGGCCGCGGTCCGCGCCGGTGTCGCCGAGCTGCCGGAGGGAGCGAGCTGGGGTCACCTTCTCGGTGTCGGCCTGCTCGGGGGCATCGGCTTCACCATGAGCATCTTCGTGGCGACGCTGGCCTTCGACTCCCCGGTCCTGCTGGACACCGCCAAGGTCGGCATCCTCGCGGGCAGCAGCGTCGCTGCGGTGTCGGGCCTGGTGGCCCTGCTGCTCACCTCCCGACGCCAGCAGGCCGCCCGGGGGCCGACCGCATCCGGCACGGCGGCCGGCGCCTGATCAGCCCCGCCGGTCGCGGATCAACCCCTCCTGCACGGTGGTGGCGACCAGTTCGCCTCGCTGGTTGAACAGGCGCCCCCGGGCCAGGCCGCGCGCCCCGTGGGCCGAGGGGCTGTCGATGTCGTAGAGCAGCCACTCGTCCATGCGGAAGGGCCGCAGGAAGTACAGCGAGTGGTCGAGGCTGGCGACCTGCATCCCGGGCTGCAGCCACGAGACGGCGTGGGGCTGCAGCGAGGTCACCAGGAGGTGGAAGTCGCTGGCGTAGGCCAGGAGGTGACGGTGCAGGCGGGGTTCGTCGGGGAGCGGACCGTTGGCCCGCAGCCAGATCTGCTTGTGCGGCGGCCGGGGCTCGGGGTTCAGCGGGTTGAGGGGGTCCACCGGGCGGACCTCGATGGGCCGGGGACGGGTGGCGGCCCGGGCGAGGTTGTCGGGCAGCAGGTGGGCGATGGCCGCGGCGAGCTTGTCCTCGCCGAGCAGCGACTCGGGGTCGACGCTCTCCGGCATCGGGTCCTGGTGGTCGAAGCCATCTTCGGTGACGTGGAAGCTGGCCGACAGGTTGAAGATGGCCTTGCCCTTCTGGACGGCGACCACCCGCCGGGTGGTGAAGCTGCGGCCGTCACGGATGCGGTCGACGGTGTAGACGATGGGCCGGTCGACGTCGCCGCTGCGCAGGAAGTAGGCGTGCAGGCTGTGGCAGGCCCGGTCGGTGGGGACCGTCAGCTCGGCGGCGAGGAGCGCCTGGGCCAGCACGTGGCCTCCGAACAGCCGCCCCCAGCCCAGGTCCAGGCTCTGGCCGCGGAACAGGTTCTCCTCGATGGGTTCGAGCTCGAGGTGGGCGATGAGGCGTTGCAGGGCGTCGGACATGCGACCTCCGGCCGAGACAGGTAGCCCGATGGGGGGGTGGCGTCGCCGGTGGCCCTCGCCGGGTGGGGTCCGGCGCGAGGCCCCCGCGGCGGGCCGTCAGGAGGCGAGCACCGAGCGGACCAGGAAATTGGCCCCAAGGACCGCCAACATCCCGAGCACGACGCGTTGGAAGCGGTGCGGGGGAATGCGGTGGTAGATGCGCGACCCCAGCCCGATGCCCAGCCAGGCCGCCGCCAGCGTGGGCAGGAGCAGCGCCCGCACCGGGGCGTCGAAGTTGCCGACCAGGAGGTGGCCGGTCACCGTGAAGCAGCCCGACATCAGGAAGAAGACCTGCAGGGTCGAGGTCGCCGCGTGCTTGCGCCAGCCCATCGCCGTCACGTACAGGATGGCCGGGGGACCGCCGGTGTTGAACGCCCCGCCGAGCAGGCCGCCGAGGAACCCGGCCGCGGCGCCGAGGGGCAGGGAGGGCGGTCGCTCCGGGGTCTCCCGGTCGCGGTGGAGCAGCGCCCAGGCCGAGTAGCCGAGGATGACGACGCCGAGCACCGCCTTGACCAGCCGCGGGTTCGCCCCCTGCAGGAAGGCGATGCCGACGGGCGTGCCCACGAGCCCGCCGCCGATGAGCGGCAGGGCCCGGCGCAGCTCGAGCTGCCGGCGGAGCCGCCAGGCCATGTTCAACGACACGGTGATCCCGACGCCGGCGACCAGGGGAACCGCGTCGGCGACGTCCATGAACAGAGGCAGCAGGGCCATGGTGACCATGCCGAAGCCGAAGCCGGACATGCCCTGGATGAAGGCGCCGGCAAAGACGGCGACACCGGCGAGCAGCATGGGGGGATCGAGGGTCAGGGCACACCGCGCGCGGAGCAGGTCGGCAGGCTACCCGGGTCGCGCGACGCCCACCACCACCGGCCCGGGGGTCGTCAACGCCGGGGTGCCGTCCGATGTCGGGGACCGAGACCCCGCGCGGTCCCGGGGGCTCGGCGTCACCGGTGACGAGGCCGGGGAGCGGATCCGCCGTGGACCGCCTCGGTGACCTGGATGTCGACGGTTCCGACCGGCACGGTTCCCGTGGCGATGGCGGACCGGAGTGGCGCCCATGGATCCGACTCGTCGCCCGCGGTGACCGGTAGCGGCGGGAGGGCCACCGCCCAGCGTTGCGGTCCGGCCGGTGGGTGGG
>RFKJ01000538.1 GCA_003694325.1 Deltaproteobacteria bacterium | reverse complement strand
TCGAGGACGTCCAGGCGCTCGATCTGGACCACCTGGTAGGACAGGCGTTCCTGGCGGGCGAGATCCCGGGCGACCAGCACCTGCTGGCCCCGGGCGTTGATCGCCAGCCGCTCGGGCTGGACCGTGACGAGCTTGCGCTGCTGGTCGCGGGTCACGTACAGCATCTTGAGCCGCTGGCCGCGGGCGATGGCCCGGTCGCAGAGCTCGCGAACCTCGCGGGGGCTGCGGCGCGGCGGGAGGTCCTCCCGACGCCGGGTGCGCTTGCGGCTGACGTGCCCGGTGCCGGGAACCGGCTCGAGGACCTCGGGCTGGGCGTCGGCGTGGTGGGCCAGGGCCACGAGGTCCTCGCGGTCGTCCCGGGCTTCGGCCACCATCCGGAGCAGGCGCTCCCGCACCTCGATGGCCGACGGGTCGTCGGGGTAGCGCCGCACCGCGCTGCTGGGGGAGAAGCCGGCCTCGGCCAGCACTTCGTTCAGCTCGTCGAGCCGGGTGCGGTCCACCGCGTACAGGCCGGGGACGAACCGGTGGAGCAGGAACGGCTTGAGCTTGCGGTGGGTCTCCAGGCGGCGGATCTGCGACCGGTGCACGCTGAGGAGCATGACATCGTGGAACTCCACGTCCCCGTGGTGTCCCATCCAGCCCCGCAGGGTCTGCTCGACGTTGTCGGGCAGACCGATCTGGCTGTTGTCTCGCAGAAACTCCAGGATGTCGTCGCGGCGCCAGCCCTTCTCCAGCGCCTGCTCGATGCTGACCTCGGTGATCTTGTAGGTGTTGGCACGGTCACAAGAGGTCAGCTCGGCCAGCTCGCCGATGCGGAAGAACAGGATCGGCGCCATGCCCGCCGGCGCCATGATCTCGAAGTTGGGGGTGAGGTAGAACTGCTGGAAGCCCTCCTCGGGGTTCGGCTCCAGGAGCTGGCGGGCCCGCGGGCTGAGCCGGTAGAACTTCTCCTGGCCCCAGATCCCCAGCTCCAGCATGCCGGTGTTGACCAGCGGCGAGAAGCCATAGGCCTCCCGGCCGCTGGACCGCGGGGTCTGCCACTGCCCCTTGTGGAACCGCTGGCGCCAGTCCTCTCCCCGGCGCCACCGCCGGTAGAGGGCCTGCAGGCGACGCTCGGGCACCCACTGGCCGCCGACGTTGTGAATGGCCCACAGCACCCACTCGGCAAGGGGGAACCGCTTGTCCAGGGCCGCGATCACCAGGTCGCGCTGGTCCTCGGGGTCCAGGTTGAGCCACTCCTCGACCACCGCCCGGTTGACGATGAGGCGGTCGCCCTTCAGTTCCACCATCCCGTGCATCATCAGGAACTCGATGTGGAAGCTGAACAGCTCGCTGTCGGGGGCCCACACCTGCGAGAAGAACTTGTCCATCTCGTCCTTGTGGACCTTGAAGATCTCCTGGCGCTGGGTGAGCCGTGGGGGGTGCTGGTCGATGTAGGTGGCCAGCGTGGTGATGGTGAAGTCCAGCGGCGGGCAGAACTCGGTCTCGGTCTGGACCCGCACGTCGTCGTGTTCGAACCCGGGGAGGTCGAGATCCTCGCGGAGATGCTCGATCATGTGCTCGACGAACGGCGCGGGCACCATGTAGAAGAACACCCCGTCACGCTCGGGGGTGGCGGCGACCAGCCCCTTCTCGCCGAGCGTCGACATGACCTTCTTCCACTCGCGGTCGTTCCCGCCCAGGGAGAGGATCAGTTCCTGGTGGAATTCCTCGGCCTGGGCGAGCCCGCCGACCTGCAGCAGGATGGCCAGCGCCTGGCGGTCCCGCTGGTGCAGCCCCTTCACCAGCAGACCCAGGCGGTTGCCCTGGGCGATGGCCCGCACGGTGAGCTGGATGATCCGCTCCCGGGACGCGACCCGCCCGGGTTGCCCCCCCATCCCGGCGTAGAGGTTGGCGACCAGGGGCTCGGGCATCCGCGACAGGTACTCGGACAGCTCGTCCAGCTCCTGCCGGGACATGCGCCGTCGCCGGGTCGGCGCGTTGGCGACCGGTCCCCGGTTGGGGTGGGTCGGAAGCTGCCACTTCACCGCCCGCCCGGTGGGCGCGAGGGTGACCACCGGGTCATCGGGGCTCCGACCCCGCCAGTTGCGAGACCGGGACTTGGGATCCTGCGCCTCGGCGGCGGCCGCCCGCGCGACCTCGGTTGCTGCCGCGCGACGGTTGCGCCGGCGGCGGCGGCGGCGGCGGCGGGGGGCCTCTTGAACGCGCTCAGCCTCTTGGGACATCGTCTACCTCGGTGGGGAGTAGCTGCGCCGTGGTGCTTGCGGTGGTGCTTGCGGTGGCGCTTGCGGTGGCGCTTGCGGTGGCGCTTGCCGGGGCCGGCGCCGACGCCGGGCCGCTTGGGGTGGGCGGGCGGCCTCAGACCGCCTGCCGTTCCTCGATGTGGTAGCGGTAGCCCTGCTCGGTCAGGAAGAGCTGCCGCTTCATCGCGAATTTCTGTTCCTTGGTGTTCGCGGTCACGACCGTGTAGAACACCGCCGGCTTCTCCTTGGGGCGCAGGATCCGGCCAAGCCGCTGGGCCTCCTCCTGGCGGGAGCCGAAGGTCCCGGACACCTGGATGGCGACGTTGGCGTCCGGCAGGTCAATCGAGAAGTTCGCGACCTTGCTGACCACCAGCAGCTTGATCTTCCCGCTGCGGAACTGCTCGAACAGGACCTCGCGCCGGTCATGGGGGGTCTTGCCGGTGATCAGCGGGGCGTTGAACCGGCGGGCGATCTCGTGGAGCTGGTCGACGTAGGTGCCGATGATGAGGACGTTGTCGTCGGCATGCTTGCGCAGCAGCTCGGCGAGGACGTCCATCTTGGCCGGGTTGGCGCTGGCCAGGCGGAACTTCTCGTTCTCGGGCGCCCGCTCGTAGCGCTCCTGTTCCTTCTGCCGGAACGGGACCCGGACCTCGTGGCAGCTCGTGGTGGCGATGAAGCCGCCCTGCTCCAGGACCTGCCAGGGCAGGTCGTAGCGCTTGGGGCCGACGAGGCTGAACACGTCGCCTTCGCGGCCATCCTCGCGCACCAGGGTGGCGGTCAGCCCCAGTCGCCGCCGGCCCTGGAGGGCGGCCGTCGCCCCGAAGACCGGGGCCGGCAGGAGGTGGACCTCGTCGTAGATGAGCAGCCCCCAGTCCTCGTCCTCGAACAGGTGGAGGTGCTCGAAGTCGGCGTTCTTCGACCGCCGCCAGGTGAGGATCTGGTAGGTGGCCACCGTGACCGGCTTGATCTCCTTGGTCTCGCCGGTGTACGCGCCCACCTGGTCCTCGGTCAGGGTGGTCTTGTCGAGGATCTCGCGGATCCACTGGTTCACCGCCGCCTGGTTGGTGGCCAGGATGAGCGTGCGCGTCTGGGCCAGTTCCATGGCCACCATGCCGACGATGGTCTTGCCGGCTCCACAGGCCAGGACGACCACGCCGCATCCGCCCGAAGGCTTGCCGTCCTGCCACCAGCGCTCGGCGGCCTCGCGCTGGTAGGGACGGGGAGCGAAGGGCTGGCCGCTCTCCCGCATGGTGTCCCGCAGGGATATCTCCAGGGGCTCTCCCGGCAGGAAGCCGGCCAGGTCCTCCACCGGCCAGTTGGCCTGCAGGGCGCGCTGCTTGAAGATGCCGCGGTGCCCCTGGGTCACGGCGAAGTGGCGACGCCCGTCCTCGACGAGCAGCTCGCGCAGCGACGGGTCCCGAGTCACCAGCTTGGCGACGTAGCCGGTGGCGAACTCCAGCCGGAGCAGCTCCTCGGGGCGCTCGGGGTGGGGCACGAGGCGGACCAGGCCGTAGCGCTCGATGGTGTCCCGGATGGTGTCGAGTACCTCGCCCGGCACCGAAAACTTGGACAGGTCCCGCAGGCCTTCGGTGATCTCCTCGGTGGTCATGCCGGCGCAGGCGGCGTTCCACAGCGACAACGGGCTGATCCGGTAGGTGTGCAGCATCTCGGGGGAGGCTTCGAGCTCGGCGAAGCGGCCCAGGAAGTCGCGAGCCTCCTCGTACCGGGGGTGGTTGGTCTCGACGAGGACCTTGCCGTCACCCTGGACGATCAGCGGGTTTTCAGGCCTGACTTGCATCGGTCATCTGCATGGCCTCCTCAAAGCGGACGGCCGGCACGGGCCGCCCGGGAAAGGCACGTACGGTGGGAACGGACGCTGCACACAGGATCGAACGCACGGTTCGCGCGCCATGAGGCAGGGGACTGCCCGTGGGGCTGGGGATGCCCGCATCGGAGCCAGGACAGGGCCGCCGCATCGGGGCGCATGGTGCCCGCGAGAGTTCGGGGTGCGCCGACCCGGTTCGTGGGAGCTGCGGGGACGGATCACTCCGCCGCTCCTGCACTGCAGCTTAGTCAGCGTGCGCCGGCTGTCAAGCGACCCGGCCCGACGGCCGTGCGCCCGCCGGCCGGGCGACACCCCCCCGAGGAGCCCGGGGACGGCCCCGGGGCCCGGAGATCAGCCCTCCCCGAGATAGGGGTAGCGCCAGTCGTGGGGCGGGTGGAAGTTCTCCTTGATCGTGCGGGGCGACACCCAGCGGAGCAGGTTCAACACGCTGCCGGCCTTGTCGTTGGTGCCGCTGGCCCGCCCCCCGCCGAAGGGCTGCTGGCCGACGACCGCGCCGGTCGGCTTGTCGTTGACGTAGAAGTTGCCCGCAGCGTGGCGCAGCCCGGCCAGCGCCTCCTGGATGGCGTACCGGTCGCGAGCGAAGATCGCGCCGGTCAGCGCGTAGGGGCTGGTCTCGTCGACGGTGCGCAGCACCTCGGTCCAGCGGTCCGCCGGGTAGACCCAGGCGGTGACGATGGGCCCGAAGATCTCCTCCTGCATGAGCCGGTGCTTCGGATCCTCGACCTCGACGAGGGTCGGCTGCACGTACCAGCCGGTGCTGTCGTCGGCTTCGCCGCCGGCGATCACCCGGGCCGTGCTGTGGGCGAGGCGGAGGTAGTCGCTGTGGGAGGCGAAGGCCTTGCCGTCGATGACCGCGCCCACGAAGGTCGACCAGTCGCGGACATCGCCCATCCGCATCTGGCCCATGATGTCGACCACCCGGTCCCGCACCTCCGGCCACAGGGTGTCGGGGATGTAGATCCGGCTGGCCGCGGAACACTTCTGTCCCTGGTACTCGAAGCCGCCCCGGGCGATGGCGACGGCGAGGGCATCGACGTCGGCGGTCTGGTGGGCCAGGATGAAATCCTTGCCGCCCGTCTCTCCGACGATGCGGGGGTAGCTGCGGTAGCGGTCGAGGTTGCGGGCCACCGTCCGCCACAGGTGCTGGAAGGTCGCGGTGCTGCCGGTGAAGTGCAGGCCGGCGAGTCGCCGGTCGGCCATGACCGGGTCGCCGACCGTCGCGCCCCGACCGGGCAGGAAGTCGATGACCCCGGGCGGCAGGCCGGCTTCTTCGAAGAGCTGGTAGCCGACCCAGGCGGCGTGGAGCTGGGTGGTGGCCGGCTTCCAGATGGCGACGTTGCCCATGAGCACCGGGGCGGTGGGGAGGTTCAGCGCGATGCTGGTGAAGTTGAACGGGGTGACCGCGAAGACGAAGCCTTCCAGCGGCCGGTGGTCCACCCGGTTCCACACGCCGGGGGCGCTCTGGGGCTGGTCGGTCATGAGCTGCCGGGCGTAGGCGCTGTTGAACCGCCAGAAGTCGATGACCTCGCAGGCGCTGTCGATCTCGGCCTGGTGGCTGGTCTTGCCCTGCCCCAGCATGGTCGCCGCGTTCAGCCGGTGGCGCCAGGGACCGGCGAGCAGCTCGGCCATGCGCAGCAGCACCGCGGCCCGCTCCTGCCAGGGCAGGGCGGCCCACTCGGCCTGGGCGGCGCAGACGGAGTCGCAGCTCCGGGCCACCAGCTCGGGGGTGGCCAGGTGCGCCCGGGCCAGGACGTGCCGGTGGTCGCAGGGCATCACCACGTCCACCGTCTGGCCGGTGTAGATCCGCTCGCCGCCCACGACGCAGGGGATCTCCACCACCTCGGCGGCCTGGCGGTCCAGCTCGGCCTGCAGCCCGGCCCGCTCGGGCGAGCCCGGCGCGTAGCCCTTCACCGGCTCGTTGCGGGGGACGGGGGTCTGGAAGATGCCATCGGT
>RFKJ01000537.1 GCA_003694325.1 Deltaproteobacteria bacterium | reverse complement strand
GTGCTGGAGGTGCTGAACTCCAAGGGTAAGGGTTTACCTCCCGAGTTCGGGTGCTGTGGGGTGCCGAAGTCGAGGGGTAGCGGCCTATCCCCCGAGTTCGGGTGCTGTGAGGTGCCGAAGTCGAGGGGTAGCGGCCTACCCCCCGCGTTCGGGTGCTGTGGGGTGCCGAAGTCGAGGGGTAGCGGCCTACCCCCCGCGTTCGGGTGCTGTGGGGTGCCGGTGTGACCCGGTGGCGCTGCCGGGTGTGGAGCCGGCGAGGGATGCGAGCCCCACGGGCGCACGTTCGCAGCCTTCTGAGCCATGACACAAGGTCACAGGCGGGCCTGCTGGTGGTGGCCGCGGCCTTGGATTAGACTTGATCATGTCAGCAGCGCTTGGGCTGTCGGCGAATCGAAGCATGAACGCAATGGAGCAAGATACATGATTCTCGGCGCGTACTTCGAAATTCTCGTGGGGGGGGGCTCGCTTTCGCTGAGTCCGCTCCATACCTCTGTGACCTGACCCGGGCGGAGGTGGAGTCCATCCTGGCCGACTACGGGTCGACGGACAGCTTCCAGGATGTCGTCCCCTTCATCCTCTCCCCCTTCGACTGCCTGCCCTATGGGGACCTGTGCAACGAAGTCGGCCCCATCCAGGCCGAGGTCTTCGTCTGCAACCGGTGGGACGAAGCCCGGGCGGGAGAGACCACGGCTGCCATCGCGGCGGCCGGCGACGCTGAACTGGACACCATGATCGACACCTGGTTCGACAGCCGCTTCCCCGACGGCGTGCCGGCGTCGCACCCGTGGTGGGGCACGGTGACGGGGGATGGTCTGACCGCACCGCCGAGCTCGTCGTCGGAATGCGTGACGACCAAGACCTACGAGACCTACGACGAAGACACCCGCTACTACTACCGCGTCCGCTCCCATTCGTGGTATGTGCGGACGTACGTGTACAACTGGATCGGCGCGAGCGCCAAGTCCCTGCGCAGTTCTACCGGCTCGTCGTGGTCTCGGTATTCGGGCAACGTCGAAGTCGACAACGACTACCGCAGCAAGCGGGATCCCAGTGACGCCTACTGGTCATGCCCGGAATCTGACTCTGGAAGTGACTCCGACGGCTACGTCAGCCGTGGCGATTCCCGGGTCCTCCACTACCCCCACGAACGGGTCAATTCTGCGGCGATCCTCAGCCAGGGCTGGATGATCTCCACGGGAACGTGCAAGACTGCGCCGTGGACCGACCCCGATTGCGACTGAGGTGCTCCCGTGAACAAGCTCTTCATCGGCGCGATGGCGCTGCTCCTGCTCCCGTCCTGTGGGTCCTGGCTCTTCGTGGATGCCTCCGTCGATGATGCGCTGCTCGCGCTCGAGCCGGCCGTGGTGTGGACGGTGACCTACCCGAGCAGTCCGACTGACTGGACCGCGGGCCTGGGCGAGCCGTGGTGCCTCACGGACCACGACGGGCTGTGCTCCCTGCGGACCGTGGCGCACCGCGACGAATCCGGCCAGGTCGACCTCACGGTCTGGCTCGACCTCGACGGCACCGACTGGGACGACGCCGACGCCGCGGGGACGATGCCGACTCCCTCGGACGACGATCCGTGGCAGGCGCGGACGGTCGACCAGGCGACGCTGCACGTGGTCACCGAGTCCTTCGACTTCACCATCGATGACGTGGGGGCCCTGTGATCGCCGCAGCGATCTTCATGGCCGTGGGACTGTTCGCCTGCACGGGCCCCACTTCCGATGACTCCGGCGGCGGCGCCGGTGCGACGGATGGCGGCGTCGCGGACGGCGGCTCGTCCGACGGCGGCTCGTCCGACGGCGGCTCCCCGGACGGTGGCTCCCCGGACGGTGGCTCCCCGGACGGCGGCTCCCCGGACGGTGGCTCCCCGGACGGCGGCTCGGACACCGTGCTCCTGAGCGCCGACGCCATCCCGACGGCCGGGCCGCTGGACGGCATGCTCTTCGGCACCATCCAGGACGTGGTCGACGCCAGCAGCGGCAAGGTGGTCGACTCGCAGTCTCCGGCCTACCTCGCCCTGGGTTTTTCGCCGCCGGCGACCGTGCCCTGGTTGTCCATCGACGACGGAGAGGGCTGCTGGTTCTACCGCATGGATCTCAGCAAGCTCGGCAACGCCCTGCCCGACCCCTTCGTCGTCGACGTGGGCGGCACCAGCATCTGGCTGGACCGCGTCGGTCGCGGGGTCTACGTGGCCGACATCTACCCCGATGATGCCGAAGCGGCGGCGGCGTCGACCGTCGGGGCCGAGCTGTCCATCGGCGGCGTGGCCACCGGCATCGCCGTGCCCGAAGCGCTGGTGCTGACCGATGTCTCCACCGCGTGGACAGACCTGCAGAGCACCGGCACCCTGCCGCTGCGCTGGGACCCACCCGGCACGGCCCGGGACCGGGGCTTCATCCAGGTCGTGCTGACCAGCTACGACAGCGGCCACGACGACGTCGCCTGCGTGCTGCGGGACGACGGCGTCGCCGACATCGAGCTGGGCTATGTCCCCGAGTCCTTCGACCTGGTGATCGGCCGCGTCGAGTCGGTCGTCGTCGACAGCAGCGACGGCACCATCGGCGCATTCCTCACCCGCGACCTGCTGCTGACGAAGCAGCGCCGGCGGCCGGGATAGACCGGGGGCTCCCGTCGCATCGGAGTTCCCGTGCCCCTGCTCTCCTGCCAGCTCGACTCCACCCGCCGCCGCGGCACCTTCGACGTGCTGTCGTGCACCCCGCGCGACGACGGGCTGTTCGACCTGCTGCTCGCCGACAGCGTGCTCTACCCGGAGGGCGGTGGCCAGCCGGGTGACCGGGGGACGGTCGCAGGGGTGGCCGTGCGGGACACGCAGCCGGCGCCGCAGGGGGTGCGGGTGATCGCCGAGGGGCCGGTGGACCCCGGCCCGCACGAAGTCGTGGTCGACTGGGAGCGGCGCTTCGACCACATGCAGCAGCACAGCGCCCAGCACCTGCTCAGCGCCCTGGCGCAGGACCACCTCGGGCTGGCCACCGTGGGCTTCCACCTCGGCGACGATGCGACCACCATCGACCTCGACGGCCCCCTGTCGGCGGCGCAGCGGGACCGGCTGGCGGCCATGGCCAACGATGCCATCCGCCAGGCCCGGCCGGTGCAGGCCCATGTGGTGTCGGTCGAGGAGTACGAGGGGATGGCGCTGCGCAGCCGCGGCCTGCCCGAGGGACACGAGGGTCCCGTCCGCCTCGTCAGCATCGAGGGCGTGGACGTGAACACCTGCGGCGGGACCCACGTGTCACACCTCGGAGAGCTGCAGCTCGTCCACATCGCCAGGGTGGAACGCTACAAGGGCGGCAGCCGCCTGCACTTCCTGGCCGGCGGTCGGGCGCTGCGGGCCCTGGACGCGGCGCGGGATCGCGATCGGGCGCTCTCCGAGCGGCTC
>RFKJ01000536.1 GCA_003694325.1 Deltaproteobacteria bacterium | reverse complement strand
TCCCCCTGCCGGGAGGAGTCGTAGACCACGAGGTTGTCATTGGCGCAACCCGTCAGGAACCGGAGCGTGGTGAGGAGGAGGAGCATCACGTCTTCGACGATCGCGGGACCGGCCGACCGGGGACCGGTGCGGGCCGTCGGCAGGGGTGCCGAGGCCCCGGTCACGATATTCCCTTCGGCCCCGAGTTCCTACCGGGTACCGCGGGTGGGGCTCCCGTCTCGCGGCGTCCGGACGCAGCACGCCCCGCCGCGGCGAGCCGGGGCGGGGCGGGGCGTCGGGGCGTCGACTCAGTCGGCGACGCGCTCGCGCAGGGTCTTGCCGGGCTTGAAGTAGGCGTACTTCTTGGCCGGGATGTTGATCTTCTCGCCGGTGGCCGGGTTGGTGCCGACGCGGGCGGCCCGGCTCTTGGTGGCGAAGGTGCCGAAGCCGGGGATGGTCACCTTGCGGCCGGCGTCGAGCTCGACGGCGATGATGCCCTCGCGCGGCTCGGCGCTGAAGATCGCGTTGATGACCTCGAGGGCCTTGGCCTGGGACAGGCCGGTCTTCTTGGCGAGCTTGGCAGCCATTTCCTTCTTGTTCATGGCAGTTCCTTCCGAGTGGGGGTCGGGGGCACGTCAGACGTTGACGTGTCAATCGTTCTATACCAGGGCGGTCGGCGCATGCAAGCTCCTCATGGTGAATCATGCCCGTGGATAAGGGCATCACAGGAACGCATGGCAATGAATGCATCGTGATTCATTGAGTTTTCGGCGTGATGGCTTCCTGTATCCGCCTTGATCACGGCATCGTCGAAGGGGTCGATTGTCACAGAGGAGGAGGTGACGCGGGGGGCCCGACCGGTGTTCGACCGCACAGGGGGGGGCCCTCTCCACGTTCGGGGCCGCCGCAGTGGGAGGGGAGCGCGGCGCCACGTCGAGCGCCTGGCGCGACTCGTGGTGGCCGGGGGCCGGCACCGCAGCGATCGGGAGGTCCTCGGCGTCGAACCCGGGTCTTGCGATCCTGCCGGGCGACGGCGGCGAGGCTCACCGGGACCGACCCGGCACGGCCCCGCCGGAGGGTACCGTCAGGGACGGCTCGTGGAGCGGCCGACGATCCGGGGTGGAGCACGCAGGCCTGCATGTCCTGGGGGGCGCGTGCTATGCCGTTGCCGATGAAGATCGTGCCCACCGCCCTCGCTGACGTGCGCCTCGTCGAGCCGAGGGTGCACGCCGACGACCGCGGATGGCTGGTCGAGAGTCACCGCCCGGAGGCCTTCGAGGCCCTGGGGCTGCCGGCGCATTTCTCCCAGGAGAACACCAGCCTGTCCCACCCGGGGGTCCTGCGGGGCCTGCACTTCCAGGTCCGGCACCCCCAGGGCAAGCTGATCACCGTGGCTCGGGGCACCATCTACGACGTCGCGGTGGACCTGCGCCCGGGGTCGCCGGATCGCGGTCGCTGGGTCGGGGTGCTCCTGTCGGCCGCCACGCCCCGGATGCTGTGGGTGCCCCCGGGGTTTGCGCATGGCTTCTACGTGACCGAGGGGCCCGCGGTGGTCTGCTACAAGCTCACCGCCCCCTACGCCCCGGACTGGGATCGCTGCCTTTCGTGGGATGACCCCACCGTCGGCGTGCGCTGGCCGCTGCAGGGCCCACCGATCCTGTCGGAGCGGGATCGTCGGGGGATGTCCTGGCAGGAGGCGCTGGCCTGTCTGGAAGGGGAGGCACGATGAGCGGAGCGGCCCGCCTGGAGCGGGTGCTGGTCACCGGGGCGGCGGGCTTCATCGGGTCCGCCTTCGTGCGCCGGCTGCTGGCCCGGCGACCCCAGGCGCGGGTCATCGGGGTCGACATCCTCCACGGGGTGTCGGGGTCCCTCCACAACCTCGCCGGCGTGGGGGCGGACCGCCACCGCTTCGTGCGCGCCGACGTCTGCGACGCGTCGCGCATGGCCGCCCTGGTCGCCGACGAGGACATCGACACCATCGTGCACTTCGCCGCCGAGACCCACGTCGACCGGTCCATCGACGGGCCCGGCGTCTTCGTGCGCACCAACGTCCAGGGGACCTGGAGCCTGCTCGAAGCGGCGCGCTCGGCCTGGCTGGGACCCGGCCGGGACCTGGCCGGGCGGCGCTTCCACCAGATCTCGACCGACGAGGTGTTCGGGGATCGGCGAGACGAGCAGAACGTTGCCCACGAGTCGAGCCTGCGGGAACCCCGTTCCCCCTACGCCGCCAGCAAGGCCGCCGCCGACCACCTCGTGGCGGCCTGGCGCGAGACCTATGGGCTGCCGGTGTCCATCACCCTGTCCAGCAACAACATCGGACCCCGCCAGCACCCCGAGAAGCTGGTCCCGCTGGTGATCCTCCGGGCGCTGGCCGGCGAACCCATCCCCCTGTACGGCGACGGGATGCAGGTGCGACGCTGGATCCACGTCGACGACCACGTCGATGCCATCCTGGCCGTGCTGGCCGCCGACACCGTGGGCGAGACCTTCGCCGTCGGGCCGGACCGGGGCACCACCAACCTCGACCTCGTGCGACGGGTCTGCGGGGTGCTGGATCGCCGGCGCCCCGAGGGAGCGCCCCACGCCCGGCTGATCACCCACGTGGCCGACCGGCCGGGGCACGACCGGGTCTACCACACCGATGCCGGGCGGATCCGCCAACGCCTGGGGTGGCGTCCCCGGTACACCCTCGACGCGGCGGTGGAGGACACGGTGGACTGGTACCTGGCGCACCCCGACTGGGTGCGGCGGG
>RFKJ01000535.1 GCA_003694325.1 Deltaproteobacteria bacterium | reverse complement strand
TCCAGCGCGGGGATGTGGGTGGGCCGGATGGCGTCGCTCGGGCTCATGTCGCCGACCAGGATGTTGGACAGGCCGAACTCGTTGTCCTTGACGAACAGCTTGTGCTGGCTGGGGCGGCGGAGGTCGGCGTCGATGAGCAGCACGCGGCTGCCCGTCATGGCGATGATGGTGGCGAGGTTGCTCGACACGAAGCTCTTGCCCTCGCGCGGCGCGGCGCTGGTGACCAGCAGGCGGCGCTGGGGCCGGTCGGGCAGGCGGAACAGGATGTTGGTGCGCACGCTGCGGAGCGACTCGGCGACGGTCGATCGCGGTCGGGCGTGGACGTAGAGGTTCCGGTCCACCTCCGAGAGCTGCGACAGCTCCGGGCCCTCCAGCAGGGGGATCGCCCCCAGGAAGTTGACGCCGACCAGCTCCTCGATGTCATCGCGGCTCTTGATGGTGCTGTCGAGGTACTCGGTGAAGAAGGCCAGCGCGACCCCGCCGAGCAGCCCCACCAGCAGCGCCACCGGCAGGTTGGTCGACAGCTTGGGGCGGACCTTGTCGTAGTTGGGGACTGCTTCGTCGATGAACCAGATGTTGTTCGGGGTCAGCAGCTTGGAGAGGTCGACCTCGGAGAGGCGCTGGTCCAGGCTCCGGAACAGGTCGGCGTTCTTGGCGGCCTCGTCCTTGAGCAGGTCATAGTTGACCAGCTTGCGCTCGTATTCCTGGACCTCGGCGGTGACGGACTCCAACTCCTGGCGGAGGGCGTTCTCTCCGGCGGTGACCGCTTCGAGGCGCGCCTTGCGGGCGTTGAGGGCCTCGTCGACCTGGTCGCGGATCTGCGCTTCGACTCCCGCGAGCTGGTGGTCGAGGCGCTTCATGTCCGGGTGGCCCTCCTTGTAGCGGGCCGCCAGCCGGGTGCGTTCCTGCTGCAGCTCCTGGTGGTCTTCGAGGAGCTGGCCGAGGACCGGGTTCTCGGCGCTGAAGTTGACCGCCACCGCCAGCCAGTCGGGGCCACGGACCTGCTGGGAGAGGCGTTCGTAGGTGGCCTGGAGGGAGACCCGCTCGGCGCGCGTCTGGCTCCAGGCCTCGATGAGGCGTTTCTTGGCTTCGACCTTGGCCTGGTGCTGGGACAGGGCGTTGACGTACTCGAAGCTCTTGAGGCTCTCGTCGCTGGAGAGCTTGCGCTGGCGGTAGATCTCCTGCTGCTCGCGCAGCCAGCCCAGCGCGTCCATGGTGACCTGGCGGGAGCGGTCGACGTTGGCGTCCATGTAGGCCTGGGCCAGGGTGTTGGCGAACAACGCGGCCTTCTCGGGGTCGGGGTACTCGACGACGAGGTGGACCAGGCGGGTGTCCAGCTCGGGCTGGACGTCGAGGTGCCGCTTGAAGAAGCGCACCGGGTCTTCGACGTCGTCGAAGTCGGTGACGCCGTGCTCCTCCCGCAGGCGCCGCACCGCCTCGCCGACCACGGTCCGGCTCTGGATGATGCGGTACTGGGTGGTGTAGTAGGCCCGGCGCTCGCTGCCCCCCTGGTAGCTCACGACGTCGGCCACCTGCTCGACGTCGAACACGGTCGGCTGGTCCGGGCTGATCTCGATGGTCGCCTTGGCGGCGTAGTAGGGCGTCGACAAGGCGGTGCCGATCCCGACGGTGATGACCAGGATCGCCGTGAAGATCACCACCGTGAGCTGGCGCTTCCGGAGGATGCGCCAGTAGTGGAGCAGGTTGAATTCGCCGTGGTTGGCGGCTTCGGGTCCAAACATGGGGCCTCAGGTTCCGGTCGCGGGGACCTGACGGTGGGCAGGAGGATGCAGGCAACTGGGAGGAAAGGCTCCCAGGGAAGGGCGGACCGCGGGTTCAGCGCATTCCGAGACGATTGTACTACCTTGACCGGCGTCGTACCCGATGATGGGCCCACGAGCAAAGGCAGGCAGGTCTCGCAGCATGTTGGAATCGACCTCGGCGAAGGAGTCCATCGGGTCTGATGTGGCCTTGCACGGCGGTTCGGATCATCGCCTGGGTCGGCGCATCCAGCGCGGCCTGGCGTGGAGCTTGTCGTTTCTCGTCCCGATTTCGACCCTGCTGTACGGGACGGTGCACCCCTGGCCGCGGGTGGGGGTGGCCCTGGCCGCAGCCCTGGCGGGTGCCGTGGGGATCGCCTGGGCCGGCCGCCGCGGCGGCGGGCTGCCCCGGGGGCTGGGGGTCTCGCTGGCCCTCGGCCTGGCGGCGGGCGTGGTCGCCCTCCTCGACTACGTGCCGGTGGGGGCCGACCTGCGGCGGATGGCGCAGCCGGCGGTGGCCGGACCGGTCCTCGAAGCCCTGGCGCTGGCGGGGCGCGGCGACCGGGCGCGGGCCCTGGCCCTCGATCCGGGGCGCGGGACGGTGGAGCTGGCCAGCTACCTGGCCATGGTCCTGGTGGTGGGGGGGACGGCCGCGGTCGTCCGCAACCGGCCGCGGGCCCGCCGGCTCGCCCTGATGCTGGTGGCCACCGGCGTCGGGGTGACGGTGCTCGGCCTGGTCCAGCGGTGGACGGGGGCGACGCGCGTGTACTGGTTCACCGACGTGCCCCTCCGCAGCTCCCGCCCCTTCTTCGGGCCCTTCGTCAACCCCAACCACGCCGGCACCCTCCTCGCCGCCGTGGCGCCGTCGGCCCTGGCGCTGCTCCACGATCGGCGCAGCACCGTGCAGCTCGCCGGGGGAATCGGGGGGCTCGTCGTGCTGGTCGGGGCGCTGGCCTGCGGCAGCCGCGGCGCCGTCATCCTGCTGGCGGTGGGGGTGCTCGTCTCCCTGGCGCTGACGGGCGGGCAGCGGGTGCGGGTCGCGATCACCTTCCTGCTGGCGGCTGGCCTGTTCTCGGCGCTGTTCATCGGGCCGGTGAAGGTGGCCGACTGGCTCACCCGCAGCCTCGACCCCGCCCAGC
>RFKJ01000534.1 GCA_003694325.1 Deltaproteobacteria bacterium | reverse complement strand
GTCAGCGCCCAGAGCAGCCATGACGTCACCGGCGAGGTCGATGTCGGGGGCGGCCAGGGCGTCGCGGAGGGAGTCGCCGAGGTCGGCGTCGTCGGCGCCCAGGGCGGCCATCACGCCACCGGCGAGGTCGACGTCGGGGGCAGCCAGGGCGTCGCGCAGCGCCGGTCCGACCCGGTCCGGCGCGCCGAGAACGTCCATCACCGCCTCGGCCACGTCCGGTGGCCGGGTCGCCAGCAGGCGCCGCAGCAGGCTCCCCACGTCGGGGGTGTCGGCGCCGGCCACGGCGGTCAGGACCTCCTGGCTGACGTCCACCTCGGACACCTGGAGCGCCGCCGCCAGCTCGGAGCGAACCCGGGGTTCGTCCAGGGACAGCGCGGCGAGCACGGCGTCCACGACCTCCGGTTCGACGGTCGGCGCCAGCGCGGCGCGGAGCAGGGCCCGCATCCGGGCATGCTCGGCCGCTTCATCCTCGGCCACCCGGGCCATGACGGCCGACGCCAGGTCCGGCGTCTCCACCGGACGAAGCTGCGCGCGCAGCAACGCGCCCGGCACCTGCCAGGCGTCGGGATCGACGCCCAGCGCGGCGAGCTCGGCGCGCTCCTCGGCGCTGGCCTGCCCGTCGGCGGCGAGAAGCTCCAGGCGCTGCTGGCGATCGAGGGTCATGCGGTTTCTCTGCGAGGGCCGGGCCGGGCGGCTCGGCGACGCTCGCAGCTCATCGACGCAGGCCGACGCCATTCATTCGACGCGAAGGGACGGTGCGGCGGTCGCGCCATGGTCGGGCTACTCGCGCTCGTCGGAGAGAGCGGCCTGCAGCTTCTTGCGGGCGTAGTACAGCCGGCTCATCACTGTCCCCTCCGGGATCTCGCAGACCTCGGCGATCTGCTTGTAGGACATGCCCTCGATCTCCCGGAGGATCACGATCTGCTGCTGCTCGGGGGGCAACGCCTCCAGGGCTGCCACGATGCGCTGACCCAGTTGCTTGCGTTCCAGGTTGCGGGCGGGGTCCTCGCGTCGGTGGGCGATGCTGATCACCCCCCCGGTCTCCCGGGTGGCGACCCCCTCCTCGAACAGCTCCGCCCGGCGCACCTTCTGCCGCCGCAGGTGGTCGATGGCGACGTTCATCGCGATGCGGCACAGCCAGGTGTAGAAGCTGCTGTGCTGCCGGAACCGGTGGAGGTTCTTGTAGGCCTTGATGAAGGCGTCCTGCGTCAGGTCCCGGGCATCCTCGGAGTTGCGGACCATGCCGTAGATCACCGAGTGGATGCGGCCCTGGTAGCGCTCCACCAGCCCCCGGTAGGCCGTGGCGTCCCCCTCGAGCACCGCCTGCACCAGCGCGTGGTCCGGATCCTGCCCCGGACGGGTCACCCGCCCCTTGGAACCGCTGCCACCATCTCCAGACATTGCTGCTCCTGTCGTCGGCAGGCCCGTCGGCGCTGCCTGTTCGGGCCGGTCGTGTCCGGGCGAGTGTAACGCCCGGCGCGTCCGGGTCCCCGGATTCCGCCCGCCCTGCCGGCCGCCCCGGGGGGGGAACTCCTCCCGCTCCCCGCCGGAGCGCGCGGGCTCGCGGCCGGGTGTTCCGGGCCGCGGGTGCCTCAGTGAGCCTCGTCCCAGTTGGTTCCCACGCCGAGGTCGACGACCAGCGGCACCGCCAGCTCGGCGACGCCCTGCATCTCCTCGACCAGCAGCCGCCCCACCGCCTCGGTGTCCGCTTCGGGGGCCTCCACCAGCAGCTCGTCGTGGACCTGCAGCAACAGCGTGGCATCGGGGTGTTCCCGGCCCAGGCGGTCGGCCACCCGGATCATCGCCAGCTTGATGAGGTCGGCGGCCGTGCCCTGCACCGGGGTGTTGATGGCGATGCGCTCGGCGCCGCTGCGGACGTTGAAGTTGCGCGAGTCCAGCCCCCGCAACGGCCGGCGGCGGCCGAACAGGGTCTCGGCGTAGCCGCGGGTCGACCCCTCCTGGACCGCCCGCTCCATGTACCGCCGGACCTCGGGGTAGCGGGCGAAGTAGCCGTCCATGTAGGCCTTGGCCTCGCCGCGGCCGATCTCCAGCTCCCGGGCCAGGCGGAACGCGCTCATGCCATAGATGATCCCGAAGTTGATCGCCTTGGCGGCCCGGCGCTGTTCGGGGGTCACCGCCTCCATGTCGACGCCGAAGATCTCCGAGGCGGTGCGGCGGTGGATGTCCTGTCCCTGGCGGAAGGCATCGACCAGCGCGCCCTCGCCACAGAAGTGGGCCAGCACCCGCAGCTCCACCTGGGAGTAGTCCGCCGACAGGAACCGGTACCCGGGGCGGGCCACGAAGGCGCGACGGATCCGCCGCCCCTCCTCGGTGCGCACCGGGATGTTCTGCAGGTTGGGGTCGTTGCTCGACAGGCGGCCGGTGGCCGCGACGGCCTGGTGGAAGCTGGTGTGGATCCGGCCATCGGGGCCGACGGCCCGCGGCAGGGCGTCCACGTAGGTGCTCTTGAGCTTGGCCAGCTCGCGGTAGTCGAGGATCAACCTCGGCAGCGGGTCGTCACCCGACCGGGCCAGGGCCTCGAGGGTCGCCGAGTCGGTGCTGAAGCCGGTCCGCTTGGCGGTCTTCTTGACGGGCTTGTGTCCCCGTTCCTCGAACAGGATCCGGGCGAGCTGCTGGGTCGAGTTGAGGTTGAACTCCTGGCCGGCCACCTCCTGCACCTGGGCCACCAGGCGGTCGATCCGTTGTCCCAGCTCCTCGGAGAGCCGCTCCAGCGCCGCCACGTCCACCCCGATGCCGGCCAGCTCCATGGCGGCCAGCACCGGGACCAGGGGCAGCTCGATGTCCCGGTACACCGCGGCGGGTCCACGCTGGCCCGGATCTCCCAGCCTCTCGGTGAGGATCCGGTCGAGGAGCCAGGCGACGTGGGCGTCCTCGGCGGCGTAGGCGGTGGCCTCGTCCACCGGCACGGCTTCGAAGCGATGGCCGTGGGGCCCGGCGACGTCCTTGTAGTGCAGCATCTCGTGGCCGAGGTGGCGCAGCGCCAGCTCGTCGAGGCCGTGCTTGCGGTCGACGTCCAGCAGGTAGTCGGCCAGCATGCAGTCGCCGTCGATCCCGGCGAGGCCGTGCCCGGCCACCGAGAGGACCTCCAGGTCGTACTTGAGGTTCTGTCCCGTCTTCTTCAGCGCGGGGTCGGCCAGCAGCGGCAGCAGCCGGTCCAGGGCCCCGGGGCAGTTGTCTCCGGCGGTGTGGGCGATGGGCACGTAGACCGCCATGTCGTCCCGCCAGCAGAAGCTCATGCCGACGACGGTGGCCTGCAACGGGTCCAGGCTGGTGGTCTCGCTGTCGTAGGCGAAGCGGCCGGCTGCCTGCAGCTCTCCGACCAGCCAGTCCAGGTCCGCGGGACTGGTGATGGTTCGATAGGCGCTGCGGTCGATGCGGACCGCCGGCGCGTCTCCGTCCGATGCCGCCGTCTCACCGCCCGGACCTCCGGAGCCCGCGGGGCCCTCCCCGCCATCGCGGCCGACGGCTCCGGCCCCGCCGTCGCCGGTCTCCGGCGCCGGCTCGTCCTCCAGCCCCAGCTCCCGGAGCAGGGATCGGAAGTTGTAGCGCCGGAGTCGGGCGGCCAGCGCCGGGCGGTTCATCGGGCGGAGGACCAGGCTCTCGAGATCGTGGTCGAGATCCCAGATG
>RFKJ01000040.1 GCA_003694325.1 Deltaproteobacteria bacterium | reverse complement strand
GGCTGCCGGCCTGGGCCAGCTTCACGCCCGGCCCGGACGGCGACCTGCTGACGCCCCAGGCCATCGCCGCTGCCGCCGCCGAGGCCGCCCGCCGCGGGGCCGCCGCCGTGTTCGTCAACTGCCTGCCCCCCGGCCGGGCCATGGAGTGGCTGCGCCCGCTGCTGGATCTCGGACTCGACGTGCCGGTGGGGATCTACGCCAACGCCGGGCACGCCTCGGAGGGCCTGGGCTGGGGCGCCGACCCCGTCGCCGCCGGGGAACGCTACGCCGACCTGGCCGAGGGCTGGGTGGAGGCCGGCGCCGCCATCGTCGGGAGCTGCTGCGGCACCGGCCCCGAGACCATCGCTGCGCTCCACCGCCGCTTCTCGGGTGCCGCAGACCCCGCCGGCCCGAGGCCGCCGCAACAGCCGCTCCCCAGCCGATAGGGGCGGACCACCCTCGCACCGGGCCCGCCGTCCTCGCGCTCCGCCGTGACCCGACGACGGCCTCGCGGCGTGCCATGCTGCCGGGCCAGGAGAGTTCCATGCCACCCACCCTCACCCTTGCCCTGCTGCTGGCCGCCTGCACCGACAAGTCGGACCACGACAGCGGTCCGGCCAGCCCATCCTCCGCCACCTGGCTGCAGGGGGCGGGCTACTCCTGGGAGCTGTTCAACCACCGGGTCTCCCACGTGGAGTGGGGAGTGGGCGAGGCCGGCGCCGAGACCGCCATCATCGGCGGCACCAGCACCACCGGCGTCTCCCCCGACCTCCCCGATGACTGCGATCCCGACACCTGCGACGAGCTGCCGTTCCGCGACGACGCCGCGGTGACCGTGCGCTGGGTCCGGGCCACCAGCAGCACGGTCTCCTTCACGACGGCGACCGCCAGCCTCGTCGTCGGGGCCGACGGGGGAGAGGCCTCGGTCGCGGTGGACCTCCCCGATGGGGCGACCGGCGACAGCTTCGCCCTGCTCCGCCGGCTGGCCCTGGACACCGACCAACCCCTGACCGGCGGCGAGGCCTGCTACACGCCGGCCTACGGCTGGCACCCGCGGCGGATCTTCGTCGAGCTGGGGACCCCGGTGGCCACGGACGGCGGGGTCTCCATCCCGGTGCGGGCCGGCTTCGACGCCGGCGAGAGCCTCGAGGAGATCCGCCAGTGCATCGACAAGGTCAACGAGCAGGCCCAGGTGGCGTTCACCGTCGAGATGGTGGTGGTGACGACCCCGGCAGCGTGGGACCACCAGGACGTCCGCCACAGCATGTCCTACACCTACGGCGACGGCCCGGCGAACCCCGATGAACAGCCCGATCCGGACCTGTCCGAGCGCCCCCTCGCCCTCGACCTGGACGCCCCCCTCGTCGGTTGGAGCCGCCTGGACTGGCGGTTCATGGTCGACGACCCCGACGGTCGCGGGGCCTACATCCGCAGCCTGTCCTTCGACGCCGACGCCGACCAGGGGTACGCCAGCGGCCACGCCACCAACTACTCGCCCATCACCCAGCTCACCGGCTTCGACTACACCTTCGAGGGCACGGTGGTCGGCTTCGAGCTGCCCGATGGCGAGGCCGACCGGGGCACCGCCGCCGGCACCGTGCCCGCCGAGCTGGACGACGAGGGCCGGGCCGTGGTGCAGGTGCTGGGCTGGTAGGGGCCGCGCTCCCCCGCAGCGCCGGCCGGGTTCCCGTGGGCTCGCCATCGCGGCCGGGCGCCGGTCAGCCCTTGACGCCCCCGGCGGTGAGCCCCTCGACCAGCGACTTCTGCAGGACGAAGAACAGGACCATCACCGGCACGCTCACCACGATGGCCCCGGCGGCGAACCGACCCCACTCGGTGCCGAAATCGCCAACGTAGGACTGCAGCACCACCGGCAGGGTGAACGCCGTCTCGTCACCCATGAACGTGGCGGCCAGGATGAACTCGTTCCAGGCCGTCATGAAGCTGAACAGGCCGGTGACCGCCAGGGCCGGGCGGGCCAGCGGCAGGATGATGCGGGTGAAGGTGGTCCAGCGGCCGGCCCCGTCCATCATCGCGGCTTCTTCGAGATCGCGGGGGATCGTGTCGAAGTAGCCCTTGAGGTTCCAGGTGCAGAAGGGGATGGCGGTGGTGGCGTAGACCAGGGACAGGCCCAGCAGCGAGTCCAGCAGGTGCAGCTTGTCGAGCAGGATGTAGAGCGGGATGGCCATGACCACCCCGGGGAACATCTGGGTGATCAGGAACAGCGCCATGCCGGTGTCCCGACCCGGGAAGGCCCAGCGGGACATGGCGTAGCCGGCGGTGCAGGCCAGCCCGATGCCCACCACGCTGGTCACCCCCGACACGAACAGGCTGTTGAAGAGCTGCCGCCCGAACAGCCAGCCGCCGGTGCTGGTCCGGGTGCCGATGACGTCCACGAAGTTCTGCGCGGTGATGGCGTCGGGCAGCAGGCTGGGATCCATGCTGAAGGCCTGCGATGGGGTCACGGCCATCTTGAGCACCCACAGCACCGGGTACAGCGTCACGACGCTGGCCGCGACCAGCACCAGGTGCACCAGCACCTGGCGGAACAGCGACGGGGGCTGGGTGGACGGGGTGGCCACGGTGGTCTCCGAGCAAGGGTCGCCGAGCAAGGGTCGCCGAGCAAGGGTCGCCGAGCAAGGGTCGCCGAGCAAGGGTCGCCGAGCAAGGG
>RFKJ01000039.1 GCA_003694325.1 Deltaproteobacteria bacterium | reverse complement strand
CGGCCGGATCGATCGGCTCCAGCCCCACGACGCCCGCCGCCCGCTGCAGCCGGCCTCCGGCGACGAGGTGCTGCACGGCGGAATGGTGACCCCCGTCCTCGCCGAGCCCCACGTCCACCTCGACGCCGCGCTCCTCGGCCGCCAGGCCCCCAACCGGTCGGGCACCCTGCGCGAGGGCATCGCCAACTGGGCCCGGCTGCGACAGCGGCTCACCGAGTCCGATCTCCGCCGGCGGGCGAGGGAGACCGTGGCGATGTACGTCGGGTGGGGCTGCCTCCGCCTGCGCACCCACGTCGACACCGGCAGCCGCCTGGCCGTCGAGACGCTGCTGGCCCTGCGGAGCGAGCTGGCCACCGAGGGGATCGAGCTGCAGGTCGTGGCCTTCCCCCAGGAGGGGATCCTCCGGGCGCCGGAGCGCCGCCGGGCCTGGGAGGAGGCCGTCGCCCTCGGCTGCGACGCCGTCGGCGCCATCCCCCACTTCGAGCGGACGACGGAGGAGGGCTGGCGCAGCATCCGCATGGCCTTCGACCTGGCCGAGCGCCACGGCTGCATGGTCGACCTGCACTGCGACGAGACCGATGACCCCGCAAGCCGCAACCTCGAGGTGGTCTGCGCCGAGACCATCGACCGCGGCATGGCCGGCCTGGTGGTGGCCGGGCACTGCACCTCGCTGCACGGCCAGCCCGACCCCTACGCCCACAAGGTCTGCGAGCTGGTCGCCACCAGCGGGGTGCAGGTCGTCTGCAACCCGCTGGACAACATCGTGCTGCAGGGCCGGTTCGACGGCTACCCCCGCCGCCGGGGCCTGACCCGGGTCGACGAGCTGTGGGCCGCGGGAGCCACGGTGGGCATCGGCCACGACTCGGTGGTGGATCCGTGGTATCGCCTGGGCACCGCCAACCTCGTGGACGCCGCGAGCATGTTGATCCACGCCGGCCATCTCACCGGGGAGGCCGAGATTCGCCGGGTGTTCGGGGTGCTCCACGGGGACAACCACCGGCCCTTCGGGGGCGCCCCCGCCATCGCCGAGGGCACCCCGGCCCGCCTGCTGTGGTGGGAGGACGCCGACCCCATCGAGGTGGTCCGCGTCCGCCCCCGCCCCCGGGTCCTGGCCTCGTCCCCCGGCGATTGAACGCCGGGGCGCGGGCCCCGCGTCGCGGGACCGATCCGGGGAGCGTCGCGGGCGCGACCCCCGGCTGGGGACCGGAGCCGCTCGCCGGTCGACGACCGGCGCGACCATCCGCGCCGGCCGCGCCCCGCCGCCTTGGTCCTTCGCCGATTCTCGCGGTAGAATCCGGCAAGGTCCCATGCCCCATCGCCCCACCATCGATCCCCCGCCGCGCATGAAGCGGTGGCTCGATCTGACCATCCACCACGACCAGGGGCTCACCGAGGGAGAGGCCTGGTGGATCAACGACGGCTACCTGGTCCTGGTCTGTCCCGAACAATATGCGCCGGGTGATGCGCTGGAGGTGCGCATCGACCTGGGTGGCCCCCACGGCGCGGTGGACACCCACGCCGTCGTCGTGGAGAACAGCCCCCGACGACGCCGGCGCGGCTACGTCCACTGCGTCCAGTGGCTGGCCCACAGCCTCGAGGACCGCGACCGGGTCCTCGCTGTCGTCGCGGAGCTGACCCCGACCTCGCCGGCCTTCGACGCAGTCGAGCCGGACGCCGAGGACGTCGACGACCCCACGACCTTCGACCTCCCCCCGCCGGCCCTCGACACCGGCCACCCCGACGGCTCGGGCTCGCTGCGCCCCCAGTACGACCCCGGCCCTCCACCGTCGGTGTACGTCGCCGTGGACTCGCTGCCCGAGCTTGCCCGCCACCTGGCCATCATCCACCACGAGGTCCGCCTGGTGCTGCCGCGCATCCCGGCCCTGCGGGAGGACACCCGGGTGACCGTCGCCCTGCGCCTGCCCTCGGGCATGTTCGTCCAGTTCGATGCCCGCGTGGAACAGCACCGACGCCGGGACATGGTGCTGGCCGGCGTGGATGTGCCCGCCGACACCCGCATGGTGCTCCACGAGCTGGTGGATCGGGCCGCCGCCACGGGTTCCGGGCGCCCGAGCTCCCGCTGACCGGGACGGACGGCAGCGACCGGCGCCCGGGGAGGCTACAGATCGGGCTCTCCGGAGTCCCCATGCATGGTCGCCCACGCCTGACCGCCCTGCTCCTCCTGCTCGCCGCCTGCCGGGCGGGTGATGCCGAACCGGCGGGCGGCGGGGAGCACGCCGCGGACGACACCGGCGAACCCGGCGACGAGGAGCCGGCCCGGGTGGGACCCGAGTACTCGCACGGCACCTGCCCGGCGTTGTCCGAGGGCACCATCGACGCCTTCGCCACCGGCGGCACCAGCTACCGGGTCAGGATCGAGCTGCCGCCCGATCCCGTCGGGGCCCCGGTGCTGTTTGCCTGGCACTGGCTGGGGGGTCGGGCCCAGGACATCATCCGGACCATGGACCTCGACGACCTGGCCGACGAGGAAGGGGTCATCGTCATTGCCCCCGACTCCGACGGCTCCGCCTACGAGTGGCACTTTCTCGACGACCCCGAGGGCAACCCCGACCTGCTGCTGTTCGAGGACCTGCTGTCCTGCGCCTGGCAGCAATTCGACGCCGACCTCGACCGGGTCCATGCCCTGGGGATGAGCGCCGGCGGCCTCCAGACGACGTACCTGTCGATGCACGAGGCGGACTGGCTCGCATCGACGGCGCCGTTCTCCGGCGGGACGCTGGATGGTTTCTACGCCACCCCGGCCCGGCCCCTGCCGGTGCTGATCACCTGGGGCGGACCCGACGACACCTACGGCAGCCTGTCCTTCGAGGAGACATCCCTGAACTTCGCGGCCCACCTGGTGGAGGACGGCAGCTTCGTGGTCGAGTGCGTCCACGACGGTGGCCACACCATCCCTGATGGGGCCACGGAGTACGCGTGGAGGTTCCTGTCCGATCACCCCTACGGCGTCGACCCCGAGCCCTACGCCGACGGGCTCCCCGAAGGCTTCCCCTCCTTCTGCCGGATCCCCTGACGACGGCACCGCGCGACGCGGTGCTCCGCCCGGATCGCATCCACCCGGGTCGAAGGAATCAGCCGCCGTGGACGGGTCGCACCGCCTCGGGCCGGGCCACCGCCGAACGCTGCGCCCCGTCGCCGACCCGGCCCGGGTCGGCGCCCGACGGGAGGATCAGCCGGGCACCTCCAGCGGCGAGCCCGGCGACCACCAGCAGCGCCAGGAGCAGGCGGGCGCGGCGACCCTGCGGTCCTCCCGCGCCACCGCGCGGCGACCGCCGCCGACCCTGGGATCCGGACCCGCTCCCGTCACGGGCCGCGTCCCGGGCGGCGAGGCGGGCCCGCACCTCGGCCAGGGCCGCCGGCATGTCCCCGCGCGGCAACGCTTGCCCCGGCGACGCCGCGACCGCCCCGCCAGCGGCTCGCGGTGTCCGGCCGACGGCCACGCCGGGCTCGGTGGGTTCCTCCCCCTCCCACTCCCCCGGCTCCGGCCCGGCGGTCTGCGGGGTCTCGTCGGCCGACGGAGAGGGGCTCGCCGCGGCCACGGACAGTGGACGGATCAGCCGCCGCGGGGCGCGTCCGCCCGCGGCCGCCCGGAGGGCACCCTGCTCGACGACCACCGGCTCGTCGACGCGGGCCGCATCCGCAGGGTCGCGGCCCCACCGCCCCGCCAGGACCCCCGCATCCCGGGGACGGGCGACCGGGTCCCCGGCGAGGCAGGCGTCGATCAACTCGGCGAGATCGGGGGGAGCGCCGACCCGACGCCCCCCGGGGGAGGTTCGGGCAGCCGGCTCGCCCGGGGGCGACTCGACCCGGAGCATCGCGGCCAGGAGGGCGCCCAGGGCGTAGACGTCCGTCGACGGGGACGGGGCCGCGCGACCATCGAGCAGTTCCGGAGCCAGGAAGGGGCGCGACCGGCGAGGCCAGGATCTCCCCTCGTCCCCCGGTGCATGGGCAGCGAGGGAAGCCGCCAGCCCCAACCCCGAAAGGCGCACCGCCACCCCCGTGGGACCATCGACCAGCCAGATCCGGCCGGGTTCGAGCAGTCCATGGGCAAGCCCCGCCCGGTGCATGGCCGCCAGCCCGTCGACGAGCTGCGCCAGGACGTCCCGGACCTCCTCGGCCTCGATCCCCTCTCCGTCGCGCAGCAGGTCGGCGAGCGCCACCCCCACCGGTTGCTCGCAGACCAGCCCCACCCACCCCTGGTCCTCGATCACCTCCCGCACCGGGCAGAGCACGGGGTGGTCCAGTCCCTGCTGCCGGCGCGCGACGTCGCGCAGCACCCGGCCGGCGGCCTGGTCGGCCGGCCGAACCACGGTGATGGACCAGCGGTCGACCGGTTCCCCGGCCACGCCGCCGTTGGCCACACCGCCCACCGACACCGCTTCGTACTCCGCGGCACCCCCCGCCTCGGCGACGACCCGGGTCAGGCGGTACGCCCCGAACCGGTCGCTGGTGGGCAGCTCCGACCCCGTCGTCATCATCGGCTCTCCAGCTCAAGCTCCCCGGCACCGCGGGGTTCAGGCCGGGATGTTCCCACCTCCACCCGTCGCCTGCTGTCCCGAAAGGTCGTAGATGGTCGCCCCCCGGGCCGAGCCCTCGAAGCCCGCTGCCCGACTTGAAAGCTGCAACCCGGCCAATGCGATACAGTGCCCCTCGTCCCGACCCCATCCATGCCCGACCGATTCCCTGAAAGCCCCGACCGGCCGCCCCGGCTGGACGCGCCGCTGGCCCGGCTCCGCCCCCGCACCGCCGCCGTCACGGCCGGGGCTGCGGTCACCACCGCGCTGCTGGCGGTCTGGGCTCTGCTGGCGATCACCGCCCGGGCCCGGCTGCAGGACCAGCACCAGCTCCTCGCCGAGCAGACCGCCCTCCGGATCCAGGACTGGGTGAGCAGCCGCCTGCTGGTGCTCCGCTCCATCGCCACCCTGCGGGGCCAGGGGATGCTGGTCACCCCCGAGAGCTGGCGGCGCCGCATCGCCGCGGACATGCAGACCATCGGAGGGTACCAGGCCATCAACTGGATCGACGATGACGGGATCATCGCCATCACGGCGCCGGCGGCGGGCAACGAGGGGGCGCTGGGACGGAACGTCCGGGATCACCCGGTCGCGGGGCCGGTGTTCGCCCGGGCCGAGGCCACCCGCACCCTGCAGGTCTCGCCGCCCCTCGACCTGTTCCAGGGGGGCCGGGCGTTCACGACCTACCTGCCGGTGACCACACCGGAGGGCGAGACGGCCGGCTACGTCAACGGCGTCTTCCGTGTCGACCGGCTGGTGGACCACGCCCTCAACCGGATCGATCCCGCCACCCTGGTGGTCACGATCCACGACGGGGACGACGTCGTCTGGAGCCCTGCCGTGGGCGAGCGCCGAGGCGGCGAACCGGCCATCGCCTCCCTGTCCATCGGCGACCGCACCTGGGTTCTGCGGCTGCACCCCACCCGGCCGGCGATTTCCCCGCTGGTGCACCTGCTGGTGGTCGCGGGCGCGCTCGCCGCCGGCGGTACCGCGGGCCTCGCCGCGGCGACGGCGACCCGCGAAGCCCGAGAAGCCGCCGAGGCCCGCGCCGAGACGGCCCGCGTCGCCCGGCACGTGGAGGAGCTGGAACGCCTCGAGGCGCTGGGGCGCGTCGCCGGCGGGATCGCCCACGACTTCAACAACATCCTGTCCATCGTGGTGGGAAGGGCCTCCATGCTGGAGCTGCAGTGCCAGGACCATCCCCAGGCACGCGCCGACATCGACGCCATCCTCGACGCCGGGGAGCGGGGTGCCGAGCTGGTCGACAGCCTGCTCACCTTCTCCCGCCGCAAGGACCAGGCGGGCGGGCGGGTCGACGCCGCCCGGCACCTCGCCCAGATGGAACCCCTGCTGCGACACGTGGCGGGCCGTGGGGTCCGCTTCTCCCTCCAGGTCGAGGCGGACGTCGCATGGGTTCCCCTGGATCCGACCGCCCTGGACCGCGTGGTGATCAACCTCGTATCCAACGCCCGACAGGCGTTCGACGGCGCAGGGGGTCACATCGAGGTGCGGCTGGCTGCCGACGGTGCGGGCTTCGCCCTGTCGGTCATCGACGACGGCCGGGGGATGTCCCCCGAGGTCCGTACCCGCGTGTTCGAGCCGTTCTTCACGACCCGCGAGGACGGCACCGGGCTGGGGCTGGCGACGGTCTTCGGCCTGGTGACCGAAGCGGGCGGCCGCTTCGACATCGACAGCGAGCCCGGTCGCGGCACCCGGTTCACCGTTCACCTGCCGGCAGCGGGCAGCCAGCGGGCCGCCACCCCCTCGGCATAGCCCTCCCACAGCGACATCAGTTCCGAACCGGACAACCCGGCCGGCACCGGCGGCGGATCCATGGGCCCCCACCGCTCGCCGGCGCTGTAGCCCAGCCCCTGCAGCCACGCGCGATCCAGCTCCCCGGTCTCCCGGCGGGCCTCGATCGCCACCTCCAGCGCCTCGGGCCGCGGTTGGAACCACGCCACCCACAGGCCGGCCTCGCGTCCCTCCGCCCAGCGCAACCCGGCCCGCGACTCCGGGTTGCCCGGTGCCCGGGGCGGCGGCGGGTGATCGCGGATCTGCGTCGACCAGAAGCTCCGCATGCCGGCCTGCCGGGCCGCCGGCGGCAGCCCCAGGGCATCCATCCGGGCGACCAGTCCCGCCTCGGGACCGGCGAACTCGGCGGCGGGATCCTCCGGCACGGTGGCCCGATCGTGGGGAGGCTGGCGCCGCTGGACCCCCATTCCCAGCCCCCCGGCCCAGGCCACAAGGTCCTCGTCGTCACCCGGCGGCGTCCCCGTCGACGCCGACAGCCGCCCCCGGGCCCAGGCCCGCAAGGCCACGTGCCGGGGCTCGGTGGCCCGACAGCGCGCCAGTTCCTGCTCCGTGAAGCGCTCGCTGAACACGTCGTTCCACAGGGGCCCGTCCACCGGGTACAGCCGGGCCAGGGTCGCAAGGGGGACCCGGTCCTCCAGGCTGGCGCAGCGGGCGAGGAACCCGGCGACGACGGCCGGAGCGAGCAGCACCACGGCCGACGCGCGGCGCCCGTCGGACCACAGCAGCCCCGCCACCGTGGCCAGCAGCAGCAGGCTCGTGGCGAACACCGGGGCGAGGTACCGCAGCCCCAGGGCCGTCACCATGTCGCTCGGGGAGAGCTCGTCGAGGCGGAACCCGACGACGCTGTAGGCCACCAGCCAGGAGGCCAGGGCCAGCAGCAGCAGCAGCGCGAAGGGGTGGCGGCGCCGCAGCGCCAGGACGACGGCGCCCCCGATGCTCGCCACCACCGCCACCCACAGCAGACCGGTGGGGTCCAGGGAGGCACCGAAGGCCCCGGCCAGCTCGGTGGGACGCGCCAGGTCGGCGAGCTTGTCGAACACCCGGCCGGGATCGGGGCGAAACCAGCTCGGTGGGTACAGCGTGCGGATGGGGTATCGCCGGGTGTACCAGGCCCGCCACAGCAGGCTGGTCAGCCCGACCCCGGCGCCCGCGCCGAGCGCCAGGGCCGCGTTCCACCGGCGGCGCCAGGCCAGGAACACCCACGCGGCCGGCAGGCCGAAGGCCGCGCTGTAGCCCACCCACACCGCCAACCCGAGGAGCAGCCCGATGGCGCCGGCGCGGCGGACTCCCGGGTCCGGGCCGAGCAGCAAGAGGGCGACGCCGACGATCACCGCGCACTCGTAGTGGTTGCCGAGGCCGATGAGCGACAGCTTCAGCCAGGTCTCCAGGGGCAGCAGCAGGAGCACGCCGGCCGCCACCGCCGCCGGTGGCCCCACCAGCCGGAGCAGCCGTCCGCAGGCCACCGCGGCGAACAGCAGCAGCCAGGCCAGGGGCACCAGCTTCCAGGCCAGCCACGAGGGCGGGAGCATCGAGAACACGGCGGCCCCGATCACCGCGTCGACCGTGCACCCGCCGCAGAAGTCGACATACTGCAGGCGCGGCAGGTCGATCACGTGCCCGGCCAGCAGGGCCAGGGCCTGCCCGGCGTTGACCGACTCCTCGGGGTCGACCTCGACCATGGCCGTCGACTGCACCGCGACGAGCTGGGCGGCCGCAAGCAGCGCGAGCAGCACCACGAGTAGGGGCGCGAGCCCCACCGGCTCGCCACGCGACCGGTGCCGGGTCCCCCGTCGAGCCCGCCACGCCCCGACCCATCGCTCGATCACCGGTCACCCCCTCGCCCGGGGGGCATGGCCGGGCCCTGCCTTCCCCGTCGCGGGTGCCTGCGTTCGCTGCGCGACCATGCGGTCGATGATGGCACAGGCCCCTCCGGGCGTGGCGACAGCGATGGCCCGCGCGCCGGGGACCGGCGCCCCGCCGGCCGGGCTGCGAGCTGCGCACGCGCTGCGCAGCCGGTGACCACCCCGTGCACACGTCGCCGCGGCATCTCCACCAGGCGGTTGAAATTCCGGCCCCACCACCCTGGTACGCCGCCTGCATCCAGACGGGGCGAACCCCACCCGACCGGAGGTCGCCATGTTCGCCCTGCTCGCCGCCCTGTTCGTCCTCCCCGCCCACGCCGACTGCCACGTCGAGGTCCAGGTCGAGTCGGGACCGGAGTACGACCGGTTCAAGGACTACGCGCCTGTGCGGTTGACGAAGACCGGAGCCGACCCGTGCAGCGTCGACCTGGTGGCCGACGAGCTGCCCTGGGCCACCGCCCCGGCCAGCGACGGGTCGGACTTCATCGCCACCCGGCAGACCGTCCACTTCGCCGCAGGCGATGACGACCACGCCGTGCTGGTCGACACCTTCGACGACCACGACGTCGAACCCGACGAAGCCTTCGGCGTGTGGCTGGAGAACCTCTCCGGCGTCACCTCCGTGAAGAACCTGTTCACCATGGTCACCATCGAGAACGACGACGGCGGCTTCGGCGTCGAGCCCTCTCCGGTCCTGGTCGACGCCAGCGGGGCGGCCGACGTGTGGGGCTATACCGACGACGCCGGAAACGAAGAGGTGTTCGAGTGGCGGGCGTACCGGCTGGTCCACATCTACCTGGACGCCCCGCGTTCCGAGGAGACCTGGGTCTCCTACCGGACCATCAGCCCGACCGACCCCTCCCCCTACTTCTCGGCCACCCCCGGGGTCGACTACGGGCCGGTCTCCGGGGTCGCCCACTTCGCCCCGGGGCAGCTCGACTACTTCGTCGAGATCCCGTTCTACGACGACAGCACCTACGAGTGGGTCGAGGAGCTGGAGCTGGTGCTCGAGGAGTCCTCCGGAGCGCCCATCAGTGGGCGATCCCGCCTGATCACGCGCATCTTCGACTACGAGGACTGCCCCGTCGAAGACTCCATGTGGGACTGCATGTGACGGGTCGGACCCCACCGCCTACTCGACGCACTCCTGCCCGAGGTCGGCGGTCCAGACCAGGGTCCGCGGCAGCACCTCCCAGGTGGGCCAGGCATCCCGCATGGCGGGATCCAGCGTGCCCCGCTCGATCATGAGGTCGATGATGTCGTAGGTCATGGGCCGCATGTAGACGTCGACGGTCACCGTGTCGGGAACGGTGGCCCCCAGTCCATAGGTCTTCCAGGCGTGGGTGTCGACGTAGTCGGGATCGTTGGGGTCCACGGCGGTGGCGCCGTGCAGCACCGCGGCTTCGTAGGAGACGGCCTCCCACAGCGTGTGGGTCTCGTGGCCCTCGGCGTCGTAGAGGTGGTTCTGCATGACCCACAGGTCGGGATCGTCGATGGAGCCGACGGCCCGGTCGGGGGGGACGACCCCGGATTCGTAGAGCACCTCGCCGTCCTTGGTGGCCCGGACCTGGACCCAGACCCGCCGGTCCTGGGCCGCGCCGCTGGGGAAGCCATGGCCGGCGGAGAGGTTCTCCAGGGTGACCGTGGCCAGGGCGCCACCGTCGTACTGGACCACGCAGAGCTCGGCCCACAGGGTGGTCTGCAGCAGCTTCTGGACCGCGGCCACCTGGACCTCGGTCTCGGGGTTGTCCCGCAGCGGGATGTCGACCGCCGGCCACATGTGGGAATGCACCCGCCGGGTAGGCGCTCCCTCGACCTGGGCGATCACCCCATCGGACCCGTCCATGTGGCAGTCGTTGCAGCCAAGCGCCCACGGTTCGCCCTCCTCGGCGAACAGGGTCTCGGACCACTCCTGGTAGGTGCGCTCGAAGAACACCCCATCGCCGAGCATGACGTCGTGGCAGGAGCCGCAGGCCGCCGAGGAGTCGGGGCTGCGCCGATCCATGTAGCTGGAGTACGTCGACTTGTGGGCCGGGGTGTCCAGGGGCTGGTCGATGCTGCCGCGCATCACCCCGTCGTCGGCCAGCGTCAGCCCGTTGTTGTGCATCTCCTCGATGCCGTCGATGCTGTGGCAGAAGTAGCAGTTCACGCCCCGCATGGACTCGTCGAAGCTGTCGAGGTCCAGGCCGCGCTCGCCGGCGTGCTCGTCGAGGATGAACGGGCCGTGGCAGTCCAGGCAGAGGTCGCGGTTGCCGAGATCCTGCTCCGCGGCGGCGCTGAGGGCCTGGAACATCGGGCTGGTCGACGCCAGGGCGTGGCGGCTCCCGCGCCACTCCTGGACGTGGTCCTGGTGGCACTCGGCGCAGGACTCCGGGTCGCGCAGCTCGGCCGGGGTCAGGGGGTCCGGGCGAGGGGTGCAGGCCAGCGCGACGAGGAGCAACGGCGGCATGGGTTCAGCTCTCCAGGCAGAGGCCGAGGGTGGCCTCCGACGGTTCGCCGTCGCCGTCGTCGACCCGGAACAGGAACTCCCAGTAGCCGGCCATGGGGAGGTGGATGTCCTCGAACAGGAAGCCGCCCGACGCGTCATCGTAGACGCCCTCGAAGACGGCGGGATTGGTGCCGTGGCCGTGGTCGGGCATGGTCGGCTCCACCGACAGGCCGACATCGGTGGCGGCGGCGCCGGAGGGGTCAGAGACGGCGATCACCCAGCGGTTGTCCCCGTTTTCGGGAGGGGTGGGGTCCGCCCGCACGAAGCGAAGCGTCCAGGCGCCGTCGTCGGTGTCGAAGGCCAGGCCGGTCTGGTAGGGGGTGGCCCGGGTCTCGTCGGCGCAGATGCCGTCGGCCATCGCCATGCCGGTGTCGTCACCCTCCCCGCAGGCCAGGAACAGGGGAGCGAGCAGCGACAGGATCGGGAGCATCGGGCATTCCTCCGAGGATCGGCACCAGGGGGACACGGTAGCCCACCCATCGGCGACCTTCCGGGACGGGTCCCCGCGGTGGTTTGCCGCACGCCCGGTGATGGGGTCGCACCTCAGAACCAGAGGTGGGTCTGGACGATGACGTCGGCGACGTCCGGGTCGTCGCCCGGGGCGGCGAGGTGGCGGGCGTGGGCATCCAGGGTCAGGCCGGGGACGAGCACCAGGTCCAGGCCCAGGCCCAAGCGCCGCCAGGTGGTCGACGGGCCGCCCAGCTCGGCATCTCCGAGGTCCAGCTCGAACCGGGCGACGAGGCCGTTGGCCACCGTCCACCACAGCTCGTGCCGCCAGGCCGAGAACGGGGTCCGCGTGCCGACCACCGGGCCGTCACCGCGGCCCAGGACCACCTCGCCCATGTAGGTGAGCGGCACGGCGTCGTAGAGGGCGAAGGGGTTGAACCCCCAGGACAACGCCGCCGCCTCCAGGTCCCGACCGCCGCGGGCCGCCCGCCGCTTGACCATCCCGCTGCCCACCAGGCTCCAGGCCAGGTCCCGCCAGCCGGCGGTCGCCGCCGCCCCCCAGCCGTCGCCGTCGGGATGTTCGGGATCGAACATGCCCGTGCGGAAGGCCGACACCGTGACCACCGGGTAGTTGGGCGAGGCCCCCACCTCGACGCCATGGACGACGCTGTCGCTGCGGGCCGGGTCCAGCTCGACGTACTCCCGCGAGAACGCGGTGTGGTCATCGATGTAGGTGCCGAAGGCCGGCATGAAGGCCCCGGCCTTGACCCACGAGTAGAACGGCAGCTCGTGGAGCATCAGGAAGGCCCGGCGCAGGAACACTGGCGACCGGCTGCTCCGGACCACGGCCTCCGCCCCCGAGGAGCGTCCCCGGGCGGCCAACGTCCCGACGACGCTGAGGTGCTCGACGGGATGCAGGCCGGCGTGGAGATCGGCCTGCATCGGGAAGACGCGCCCGTTGCCCGACCACCAGGCGCCCCGGAGGTCGCCGCCGACGCGCAGCAGCGGGTCGGCGTTGAGGTCGTCGTAGCGACCGTCCCACAGCGCCATCCGCGACGGGCCGGTGAGCGGCCGCCCGACGGCGGCAAGGTTGCCGACCTGGCCCTGTCCCAGCCCCTCCTGGACCTCCTGCCAGGAGGAGGGGATGTGGCGGTCGCCCTGGGCCCGGGCCGGGGTGTCCACCCGTTGCAGCCACCGCTGCACCCGCTCCCGGCCGAGCAGCTCCCGGTCGAGGTCGCCGTAGCCGCGCTCCTGGGTCGGCAGGGCCGGCAGGGTCGACTGGCCGTAGTAGACGCCGGCGGCGTTTCGCAGGCCCCCGCCGCTGGGATCGACGTGACAGGCCCCGCAGGACAGGCTGCACTTCCGCCAGGCCAGCGCCGGATCCTCCCAGCCGTCGGGATCCTCGTAGGTGGGGCTCTCGTGGCAGTTGGCGCAGGTCCGCCCCGAGCGCTGGGCATACATCGGCAACGCGTGGGCCGAGTCTCCGAGCAGCAGCCCGACGCAGCAGAGCCACAGCAGCAGCAGGGCCCTCACCGCGGGGCTCCCGTCTCGATCCAGCGCATCAACACGACCTGCTCGGCCGGGCTGAGGTGGGCACCGGCGCCGGGCGGCATGGACAGCGGCGCCCAGGACGGACAGGGCTGCCCGTCGCCGTACTCGGTGGGCAGGACCAGCACGTCGGCGAAGGCCGCGATCACCTCCGGCGACGACGCCGAGCAGGCATCGGGGATGCGGGTGCCGCGGGCGGCTTCGTAGGTCGCCAGCTCCAGGCCGCCATCGAAGGTGCTGTCCCCGTCGTGGCAGGAGACGCAGTACCGGTCCAGCAGGGGCCGGATGTCGGCGGTCCAGGTGGGCGTGGCGTCGAACAGGGCCGGGTCGACGGCGTCGAGGGCGCTCGACGCGCAGCCCCAGGCCACCAGGAGCACCACCATCAGCGCACCTTCTTGTCCGACCAGACCTGGTCATGGCAGGCGTAGCAGCTCGGGCCGGCTGCACCGTGCAGGTGCCGGTCGTAGTCGGGGTCGTTGTCGCCGAAGTCGTAGTCGCCGTGACAGCCGCTGGCGTCGCAGGACAGAAGGGCATCGGGCGGCCGCTCCCAGGGGCAGGTCGCCAGTTGCCGGGTCTCCGGGTCGCGGCACAGGTAGGGGTCGTCGTCACCGTCGACGTGCAGCCAGCCGCCCCGGTCGAGGTCGTGGGCCGGGGCGGTGGGG
>RFKJ01000533.1 GCA_003694325.1 Deltaproteobacteria bacterium | reverse complement strand
GGCGGGGGGACTCCACCACCCAGGAGCCCAGGATGGACTTCAACTCGCGTCGCTGCGCGTGGAGGGCCCGCAGGCGGCGGCCCGTCACGTCGCGGGGACGGAGGGCCAGGGCGATGTGCTCGATTCCCAGCCAGTCGTGGCCGGCCTCGCCGGCACGGTCGACGGCATCCTGGATGAGCCGGAAGGCCGCGTCGCCGGGATGCCAGCCGGGCGGAACCCCGGGCCGGGCCCGCCAGCCCAGCGCGACGAGGTCGCTGGCGGTGGTCTGCAGGCGCCACCAGCGGGCCGCCGGCACGCCGTCGTGTCGGGCCGCCACGCGGCGACGTCCCTCCTGGATGGCGATGCCGAGGGGTCGACCACCGGCGAGCGCGTCGATGAAGCCATCGACGAACGCCCGGGCCACCGGCAGCGGGAGTCGACCCGCCGGAGCCACGCAGACCCGCGCGCCGCGCTCGAGCACCCGCTCGACCAGTCCGTCCCCCGGCCGAGCCGGGCGGTGGCCGCCGTCACACACCAGGAGCACCACCGCCACGCAGCGCTCCAGCAGGGCACCGAGGGCCTGGGTCAGGGTGCCCGGGCCCACCGCGACGTCATCGGCGCCGTCGGGACGCGCTTCGTCGTCGGGGGGGCGCTCTCCCACCAGGGCCAGCAGGTCGGCGGCGAGGTCGCCGTGCCCGACCACGAACAGGACGGGCGCCCGGTGGGGGTCCACCGTGGCCGTCGCCGCGTCGCCGGGCGCGGGGAACCCTGCGCTCCGCAGGCGATCATCGAGGTGGCGGAGCACGGACCGGAGCGAGCCCTCGCCGGCCGCAGCGGCGTCTTCCCCCGGGATCCCGCCGACGGTCCACACGAGGGGCTGGAGGGGGGCGTCGGCGACGGCGCCGCCCGGCCCCGGGCCCAGGCGGACGACGAGGCCGCCGGCCGTGGCTTCGAGAGCGTGCCCTTCGGGACCGCTGGCCAGCAGCTCCCACGGCAGCGCCGCGATCCGGTCGTCGCCGGGATCGACCCCCAGGATGAGCTGTTCCCGGGACCCCGCCGCCTCGCCCTCGGCCCGGGCCAGGGCCAGGCTGATCGGGGCGGCGGCGTGCACGACCGTGCCCAGGGCTCGCCCGACCTCCTCCTCCAGGCAGCGCCAGCCCGCGTCCTCCCCCGGGACGACGATGTGGGGCCAGGCGTCGGGCGAATCCACCCGCCCGGCAGCGGCGCGGATCCGCGCCACCTGCTCGGGTGGGAGGAACCCCGTGACGCGGCGCCGGGCCGGCCCCCCCAGCGACACCATCCAGCCGCCGGTGGGTTGCTCGACGATGTGGAGCAGGAGGGTGGTCGGCATGGCGGGGCCTTCGCGGGCTGCGGGCGGGAGGACGAGGATGCCACGATTGTCCCACCGCCCGTCCCGAGCCCCGCGCCGCGAAGTACCCCCGCACCGATCAGGCTTCGGGGACCTCGCCGGTCCAGGAGGTCGGGCCGTCGTCGAGGAGCGGCGTCAGCTCGATGGGTACGCTGGGCGGCGTGTCGATCCACGGCGTGTGGACTCGGTCCGCTTCCTGAAAGAACGGCGTGAGGAGGACCGGGCCGTCGGGCCGGGGGTCGATGGGCAGCGCCCGGTAGATCTGCCGGCCGGCGCGCTGGACCACGGTGGCGATCCCGGGGAGGGCGCGGCCGTCGGGGAGGGTGACGTTGGCCGGGTGGACCAGGGCCACCGCCGTGGTGGGAGCGTGCGCGCAGATGGCCCGGATCATGTCGTCGATGTTGAACGGCTCGATCCGCCGCAGCTCCCAGCGCTCCAGCACGCCGTCGGCCCGCAGGACGAAGACCAGGAGGGCGTCGAGGCCCTGGTGGACGATCTCCCGGTCCAGCGACGCGTGCAGGGCCTCGGCCAGCTCGCGGGGATCCTCGCTGGTGAGCGGGAGGGGGCCGAGGCGCGCCGCCCGGATGTCCAGCTCGGGGGGCTCGGGATGCTCGTGGAGCTGCTGCCCGGTCACCTCGGCCCGGCGATCGTCGACCCAGTCCACCAGCCAGGCGGGCGCGTCCTCGATGGCCAGCCCCCGGGCCTCGTGCCAGTCGGAGTGCCAGGTGCCGACGCCGGCGGGGGTCTCTCCGAAGAACCGCCAGCGGACCTCCCACCCGGGGTCGCCTTGGGGCAACCGCAAGACGACCGCTGCCCGCCGGGGCCCTTCGGGGCTGGGGACCGAGCGCTCGCCGAACCGGAAGCGCCCGAGGACGTCGTCGCCCAGGATGTGGCGCAGGACCGCGGCGACCAGCCGCTCCTCGCCCTCGTCCACCATGCCCTCGACAGGCGCCGACAGGATGTCGTCGTCCCGGAACAGCACCAGGGTGTCGGCGATCTCCCCGCCGAGCAGGACGGCGGCCTCCGCCTGGCGGATGGTCGTCGCCCACTGGGTCTCGACGTCGTGGGTGTCGAGGTCGCCGGCCAGCGACCGGTGGAAGTGGATGTCGAGGTGTTCGTGCCGGTCCGAAGACATGGGGTCCCGCTCAGGTACTCGCCGTCGCGAGGCACCGGGTGGTGACGCCCTGCTGCTCCAGCAGCGCCCGGGTCCACCGCCACGCCTCGGCGGCTCGGCCGGGCAGGGCCCGGGTTCCCCAGATGACCGTCAGGGTGCGGGTGGTGCCGTCGTGGGTCTTGGTGCGCTGGCTGTCCTTGACGGGGCCGCCGCAGGGGCCCTGGGCGTCGTGCAGGCTCAGCAGTCCGCCGATGTCGATGACCTGGCCAGCGGGGTTGAACACGTAGGCGGTGCCCGCGGGGCAGATGCCGATGCGCCAGGGCGGTCGGGCCCGGTCGGCGTCCACCACGCTGATCGGCAGCCCGCTGTGCAGGCTCACGGCGTTGCAGGTGTCGACCGCGGGGTTGATGGTCCGGTCCGGGGCGAGCCAGCCCTTCTCGACCGCCTTGCGGAGGTACTCGCTGGCCGGCCTGCTCCGCCCGGTGGGCTTGAAACCGCCGTGGCGCAACAGGTCGCGGACCGCCGCCCGGACGGTGTCGTCGGTGGTCATGGGCGCGTCGGCCCCGGGACCGAAGGCCGCCCGCACGGCGGCGGGGGTCTCCTGCTCGCCGAGAGGGGCCGGCCAGGTGGAGAGGAAGACCACCGCGTCGAGGAGGGGGTGGTCGTCGATCCGGAGTTGGTCCATCGGACCTCCCGGGCACTGTCTATCCGGGGATTGTCGACCGGGGGGAGGAAGGTGCGGCCCGGAGGCCGGCGATCGGGGGCCGGCTCAGGCCCGGGTGGGCGTCCAGCTCACCTCTCGCAGGAAGCTCCCGTTGAAGTAGGCGCGGTCGATGACGTCCACCATCTCGTCGACGTCGTGGAACCGGTCCCAGTCCACCCGGATCACCGGGACCGACTTGCTGATGTCCCCGATGAACGATTCGTACTCCCGGTAGAGCGCCTGCAGGTACTCCAGGGTCAGGCCGTTCTCGACCTCGCGGCTCCGCTGGCGGACCCGCTCCAGCGAGCGTTCGGGCTTGACGTCGAGGTAGACGATGACGTTGGGCCGGCACATGAAGTTGGACATGTGCCGGAACAGGCCGAGGTAGGTGCGGTAGTCCCGGGCCTCCATCAGCCCGAGGTCGACCAGGGTCTTGGCGAAGACGGCGTCTTCGTAGATCGTGCGGTCCTGGACCCCGCCGCCGCCGCGCCAGATGATCTCCTGGTGCTGCTGGAACCGGCGATTGAGCAGGTAGATCTGGGTGGCGAAGCTGTAGCGCGCCGTGTCCCGGTAGAAGTCCTCGAGGTACTCGTTGTCCTCGACCGGCTCGTAGTACACCGGCAGGCCGAGGTGCTCGCCCAGCGCGGTGGCCAGGGTGCTCTTGCCGGCCCCGATGATCCCGGCGATGCCGATGAAGAGGTCCTGAAGGCGCTCCATTGCTGCTCCTGCGGCGGGAGGTGCCCGCTTCGTGTATCCAGGCCTTGCCGGCTCCGGGGCCGGAGAAGGTTCGACCCGGGGGGGCGTTGCTGGTTACCGGGGGGCACCTGGAGGTGATCATGTCCGCGCCTGTCGTTCCCCCGACACCGACGTCCGCGCTGGATGACATCCTGGCCCTGCCGGCGGGCAAGCGCATCGATCCGCTGGTCGAGCATGGCTTCGCCCTCGCCCGCGCCGAATCGCCGCCCCTGGCCGAGGTGGAGGCGGTGGTCAACGGGCTCGTCGAGTTGATCCGGCAGTGCGCGGGCAGCGCCCGCCAGCGGATGGCCATGGGCGAAGTGCTGGGGCTGCTGGGCGACCCGCGCCTGCGGGTCCCGGAGGACCCGGCCTACTGGGCGACCATCGACGGCCCGTCGGGACGGTTCCTGGTCGGCCGCTTCCCGGTGACCACCGCCGAGTTCCGCAGTTGGGTCGATGCCGGGGGGTACGACGACGACGCCTGCTGGAGTGCTGCCGGTCGGGCCTGGCGGGACAGCGGCGACCGGCGGTGGAGCGACCTCGCCGATGCCGAAGATGTCGCCCCGCTGGTGATCCCCAACCAGCCGGTGGTCGGCGTCAACTGGTTCGAGGCGGAAGCCTACGCCGCCAGCAAGAAGGCGCGCTTGCTCACCCTCGAGGAGCGCCGCTTCGTCGTGCGCGGCCCCGAGAAGCGCCCCTACCCGTGGGGCGAGCCCTTCGGTGCCGGCAACGCCAACACCCGCGAAGAAGTGCTGGGCAAGCCCTGCGCCGTGGGGATCTTCTACAGCGACCGCACCCCCGAGGGAGTGTGGGATCTCGCCGGCAACGTGGCGGAGTGGTGCGCCGACGGCACGGACGACAGCAAGGTGATCCACCCGGGATCCTGGCAGCAGCCGTCCATGGCCGCCTGGGCCAAGGCCCTGGAGATGATCGCGCCCACCGTCCGCTCGGCCGACCTCGGCTTCCGGTTGGCGCGCGACGGCTGATGGGTTGTCGGGGGGTTCGACGCGCCACGGCACGGGGTGGTTGACCGGCCGGGGGGCGGTGTGCAGCCTGCATGCACGCCACCGGGAGGCTGTCCGTGTACTTCGATCCGCTCTACATCGCCGTGATGGCCATCGGCGCCATCCTCTCCTTCGGCGCTGCGGCCTGGACGAAGGCCGCCGTGCGGCGCTGGTCCCAGGTGCCCACCGCCCGGGGCTGGACCGGCGCCGACGTCGCGGCAGCGATCCTCGCCGCCGAGGGCGTGGAGGGGGTCCGCATCGAGCCGGTGCGGGGCTTCCTGTCGGACCACTACGACCCGCGCCACCGGGTGCTGCGGCTGAGCCCGGACATCTACGGCGGGCGCAGCGTGGCCGCCGCCGGGATCGCCGCCCACGAGGTCGGTCACGCCATCCAGCACGCCCGCGGCAACCAGCTCATGCGGGTGCGGCAGGCGCTGGTCCCGGTGGCGAACATCGGAACCAACCTGGGGATCTGGGTGATGGTCATCGGCGCGGCCATCGGCCTGACCGGGCTGGCCAAGCTCGGCGTGCTGCTGTTCGGGGGGTTCGTGGCGTTCACCGTGGTCACCCTGCCCATCGAGCTGGATGCCAGCGCCAAGGCGCGCCGCACCCTGGAGAAGCACGGCCTGCTGCGCGGCGAGGAGCTGCGTGGGGTCACCAAGGTGCTCACCGCTGCGGCCATGACCTACCTGGCGGCGGCCGTGTCCGCGGTGCTCCAGCTCCTGTACTGGATGATGCGGCTGGGGCTGCTGGGGGGCCGGAGGGACTGAAGCGCCGGGACTGGAGCGCCGGGACTGGAGCGCCGGGGCTGTGGTGCGCCGGGGCTTGAGCGCCGGGGCCGGGGAGCGCGGGGAGTGACGCGCCCGGCGGTTCGCCCGCGGTCCCGCCGGGGGTTCGGGGCTGGCGGCGGC
>RFKJ01000532.1 GCA_003694325.1 Deltaproteobacteria bacterium | reverse complement strand
GCCGCCCCCCGCCCCGGCGAGGGAGTGGTCGCCGGCAGCGCCACCGGCCGGTCGTCCTCCACCGCGATGGTGGCGTCGGGCAGCAGCCGCCCCAGGGCCACCGCCGCGTCCACCACCGCCGCGAGGTCCGCCCCGTCCACCTCCACCCGGACGGAGGCCCCGCCTTCGTGGTTGTCGACCACCGCCGACGGCGGCAGCCCGGCGGCGTCGGCCAGGGAGAGGGGCTTCGACAGGGTGCAGACCAGGGTGGCCATGGCGGCCTCCAGGGGAGGAGGTCGGAGCATAGACCACCGGCCGGCTACCAGTCCGCCAGCCGGTCCACGATCTCGTCCACCCCCAGTGCGTCGGTGTCGATGTGGAGATCGGCCTCGGCGTACAGCGGCGCCCGCTCGTCGAGGATGTGCTGCAGCTCTCCCAGGGGATCCGGCCGCCCCCGCATCGGACGCAGGTCTCCCTGGGCCTGCACCCGGACGAGGTGGGACCGGGGGTGCGCCTTCAACCAGACCGTCCGGGCGCCCCGGCGCAGGCGCTGCCAGGTGGCCGGCGCGCTGACCAGCCCTCCGCCGGTGGCCATGACCACGGGCGGTCCGTCGAGGATGGCGTCCACCGCCTCGGCCTCGACCTGCCGGTAGCGAGGCTCGCCCCCCAGCTCGAACAGCTCGCCGAGGCTCATGCCCGCCCGGGCCTCGATCACCTTGTCCAGCTCGACGAAGGGCAGGCCCCGACGCGCCGCCAGCCGGGCGCCGATGGTGCTCTTGCCGGCCCCGCGGAGCCCCACCAGGGCGATGCTCCGGGGGCCGCCCGGCCCCAGGCCGGCAAAGAGCTGGGCGAGCGGCAGGTCCAGCGCGGCACAGATGTCGGCCAGCCGGTTGACGCTGATGTTGCCCCGCCCGGCCTCCACCTGGCTGAGAAAGCGCGGCGAGACCCCCGCAGCCCGACACACCGCCGCCTGGCTCAGCCCCAGGGCCTGCCGCCGGGACCGGAGGCGCTCGCCGATGAACACCAGCATCATGCGGCACTATAATGCATCAACACGAACCCGACAGGTGGGCAGCAGCACGGATTCTCCACAAAAAACTCGCCTGCAGGATGCCCACCACAACGGCAACATGCACTATATTGCCGAATATGGGACTTGTGGCCCCAGCATGGCGCGCTATAGGCTGCGCACCTTCCATCGGTCAAACGACCGAGCCTGCATCCCGCCCCGCCGGAGACCACGAATGGGCCACGACTTCGCCTACCCCCCCGTAGACTTCGAGACCCACCCCGATCGCTACAAGCACTGGCGGCTGTCCATCGACGGCGACATCGCCACCCTCGAGATGGCGGTCGACGAGCAGGCGCCCCTGTGGCCCGGACAGTACGAGCTGAAGCTGAACAGCTACGATCTCGGCGTCGACATCGAGCTGGCCGACATCGTCCAGCGCCTGCGCTTCGAACACCCCGAGGTCCGGGTCGTGGTGCTGACCGGGGGGCTGGATGCCAAGATCTTCTGCGCCGGCGCCAACATCCGGATGCTGGGCATGGCCCCCCACGCGTTCAAGGTGAACTTCTGCAAGTTCACCAACGAGACCCGGGCATCGATCGAGGACGCCACCCGGCACTCCGGCCAGGTCTGGGTCGCCGCCCTCAACGGCACGGCCAGTGGCGGCGGCTACGAGCTGGCCCTGGCCTGCGAGGAGATCTGGCTCATCGACGACGGCAACGCCGCGGTCAGCCTGCCGGAGGTCCCCCTGCTGGGCGTCCTGCCGGGCACCGGCGGCCTGACCCGGCTCACCGACAAGCGCCAGGTCCGCCGGGACATCGCCGACGTGTTCTGCACCAAGGCGGAGGGTTTCCGGGCCCGCGACGCGAAGCGCTACGGCTTCGTCGACCACACCTGGCCCCGCAGCCGGTGGGAGGAGGGCTGTGCCGCCCGGGCCCGCGAGCTGGCCGCCGCGGCCCGCGCCGCGCACCCCGAACGGACCGGGCCGGGGGTCGCGCTGCCTCCGCTGTCCCGGACCGACCACGACGACGGCTGGTCCTACCCCCACGTCGACGTCCGGTTCCACCACGACCTCGACGACCGCGCCGTGACCATCACCATCCGCGGTCCCACCGACGACCCGCGCCGCGACGCCACCACCTGGTCGCTGCAGGCCTTCCGGGAGCTGGACGATGCCCTGCTGCGCCTGCGGGTCAACCACCTGGGCGTGGGGCTCGTCCTGCTGCGCACCGAGGGCGACCCCGACGCCGTGCTGGCCCACGAGGCCCAGGTCCTGCAGGGCGCGGAGACCGACTGGTTCTGGCGCGAGGTGCAGCTCTTCCAGGCCCGCACCCTGCGCCGGGTCGACAACACCGCCAAGACCTTCTTCGCCCTGATCGAGCCGGGCAACTGCTTCGTCGGCACGCTGTTCGAGCTGTGCCTGGCCGCCGATCGCTCCTACATGTTCCTCGACGACGACCTGGCCAACAGCATCCGCCTGACCGACGCCAACCAGGGCGTCTTCCCCATGGCCAGCGGGATCTCCCGCATCGAGGCCCGGTACCCCGGCGACCCCGACGCCGTGGAGGCCGTCATCGAGGTCGACGGCCCCATCGACGCCGAACAGGCCGAGGAGCTGGGACTGGTCACCGCCGCCCTCGACGACATCGACTGGGAGGACGAGGTCCGCATCGCCATCGAGGAGCGGGTCAGCCTGTCCCCCGATGCGCTGACCGGCATGGAGCAGAACCTGCGCTTCGGCGGCGCCGAGACCTGCGAGACCAAGATCTACGGCCGCCTGTCCGCCTGGCAGAACTGGATCTTCCAGCGCCCCAACGCCGTCGGCGAGCGGGGCGCCCTGACGATGTTCGGCCACCCCGAGCGCCCCGTCTTCGACTTCAACCGCACCTGATCCCCCCTTCGCCCACCCGGAGCCCCGCCATGTCCCACGTCAACTACGACGAGCGCATCCCCAACAACGTCGACCTCAGCAACGACCGCCGCCTCCGGCGCGCCCTGGAGAAGTGGCAGCCGGCCTACCTGGACTGGTGGCGCTCCGTCGGGCCGCAGATCTTCGCCGACAACGAGATCTACCTGCGCACCGCCATCAGCACCGAGCCGGGTGGCTGGGCCAACTTCGGCTACGTCCGGATGCCGGAGTACCGCTGGGGGATCTTCCTGGCCGATCCCGAGCCCGACCGGGTGATCCCGGCCGGTGACTTCGCCGGCCAGCCCGTCTGGCAGGAGGTCCCCGGCGAGTACCGCAACATCCTCAAGCGGATCATCGTGGTGCAGGCCGACACCGAGCCCGCCAGCGTCGAGCAGCAGCGCTACCTCGCGGCCACCGCCCCCTCGCTCTACGACGCCCGCAACCTGTTCCAGGTCAACGTCGAGGAGGGTCGCCACCTGTGGGCCATGGTCTACCTGCTGCACGCCTACTTCGGCCGCGATGGCCGCGACGAGGCCGACGAGCTGCTGGCCCGCCGGGCCGGTGACGCCGACAAGCCGCGGATCCTGGACGCCTTCAACCAGCCCTGCGAGGACTGGCTGACCTTCCACTGCTTCACCTGCTTCACCGACCGCGACGGCAAGTTCCAGCTCGGCGCCCTGGCCGAGAGCGCCTTCGACCCGTTGTCCCGCACCTGCCGGTTCATGCTCACCGAGGAGGCCCACCACCTGTTCGTCGGCGAGAGCGGCATGGAGCGGATCATCCGTCGCGCCGCCGAGCTGCACAAGATCGACCCCAACGGCGACGCCCGGGCCCAGGGCGGCATCGATCTGCCCACCATCCAGCGCTACGTGAACTACTGGTACTCCTACTGCCTGGACCTGTTCGGCGCCGAGGTGAGCACCAACGCCGCCGACTACTTCGCCACCGGGCTGAAGGGGCGGTGGCGCGAGGCCAAGGACTACGACGAGCACACCGCTCTGGGGCAGACCCACCGCATCGAGTACGTCGAAGACGGCACCCTGGTCCCCCGCGACGTGCCCCTGCGCAACGCGATGAACGAGGTCCTGCGCCAGGACTACGCCGCGGACTGCGCCCGGGTCGTCAGCCGCTGGAACAAGACCCTGGAGGCCGAGGGGCTGGACTTCCGCATCACCCTGCCCCACAACCGGTTCCACCGGCGCCAGGGCATCTACGCCGGCCACTACTTCGATCCCCAGGGCAACCTCATCGACGAGGCCACCTGGAATGCCCGCAAGGACGAGTGGCTGCCCACCGACGAAGACCGCGCCTGGGTGAAGAACCTGATGAAGCCCGTCTACGAGCCGGGCAAGATGGCCAACTGGATCGCCGCGCCGCGCCGGGGCATCCACGGTCAGCCCATCGACTTCGAGTACGTGCGGGTGGACTGAGATTCCTATGGGCCCGGAGCCGCCGGAGGGGCGCTCCCGGCCGTGGCAGCTCGTCGCGGTCGACCTGGACGGGGCGGCCGCCCTGCATACATGTCCGACGACCAACGCGTCACCCGCGGGTCGGGACGCGGACGGCGGGTCTGGCTTCTCTCTCCTCTCGTTCTCCCACCCCCGCGCCCCGACCCGGCACCACGCCGAACGCCGCTCGCTCGCGAGCGGCATTTGCTTGTCGGGCCGCTACTCCTCGTCCCCCGCTCCGCCCCCCGGACGGAAGCGTTCGAGCAGCGAGCCGGCCTGGCTGCCGGCGGCTTCCCCGAGGTCGGACAGCCACGACGACGCCTGGCTCCGCAGCCGGGCCCCCGCCTGTCGGGCCGCCGCGACCTGCTCCTCGAAGCCGGACCGCACCGTGTCCAGCCGCTCCTCCACCGCCGCCGGCCGCAGGGCATCGGGATCTCGCCGCGGGTAGTCGCCAGCGAGGATGGCCCGGTAGCGATCGCTTGTGTGCCAGGCCTCCAGCTCGGCGATGCGCTCGTCCAGGGGCGGGTGCTTGGAGAAGGCCTGTTCCAGGGCTTCGATGGCCTGGGCGCCCGCCCGGCTGACCTCGGCGATCCGCCGGTACCGTTCCTGGACCTGCTCGATGATGGGGGCGTGGGTGAGCCGCAGCAGGCGCACCGAGACGTCCAGGTCCTGCACGACGAGCAGCTCGGCGCGGTCGGCCGACAGCTCGCTCTTGCGGTCCCAGGCGTACAGCGCCAGCAGCAGCGGCGCGGTCAGCACGAGGTTGGTCCCGCCGGGCAGCAGCCACCAGCGGGTGGCCTCCAGGGCCCGGATGATGGTCTTGTAGGTGATGTGGCCGGACATGACGTGGCCCAGCTCGTGGGCCAGGATCGCCCGGAGCTGGGGAACGGTGAGCCGCTCGATGGCCGCCTGGGTGACCATCACGTGCGGCCGGCGCACCCCGAAGGTGTACCCGTTGATGCTGTCGCCATCCCGGACGTACAGCGGCACGGGGTCCGGCGCGTCCAGCACCCCGAGCACCTCCTGCCAGGTCCGGTGCACGTGGGGCGCCTCCTCGGCCGCCGGCGAGGCGTCGGCGAGGTGACTGCGCAGGGCGACGGCGTCCTGCAGGCGCCCCAGCGTGGCCCGCAGGACCGCGTCGAAGCCTGGCACGCTGCGGAGTGCGTCCAGGGCGGCGCGGTCGGCCGGGTGCTCCCAGGCGATGGGGTCGATGTCGGGGAAGTGCGGCGGCACGGGGGCTCCGTGTGGGGGACTCCTACTCTACGTCCGACCCCACCCCGAGCTTGCAGGGGCGGGATTCCGGGCGGATGGGCGGCACGGGCCGGATGTCACCCCCGTCGCCGGCGACCGGGCGCTACGCTGGACCCCTCCACGCGGAGGCCGCCGTGCCCCTCCCTCCCGAAGTGACCGCCGGCACCCCCATGGGCGACCTGCTGCGGCGGGCGTGGCAGCCGGTGTACCGCGAGGTGGACCTCCCGCCCGGCCGGGCCGTCGGGCTCCAGGTCCTGGGCGAGCGCTGGACGCTGTTTCGCACCGCGTCGGGCAGGCCGGGGATGGTGGCGGCCGCCTGCCCCCATCGCGGCACCGCGCTGCACCTGGGCCGGGTGGAGGGCGAGCGGCTGGTGTGCATGCACCACGGCTGGAGCTTCGACGACCGGGGAGCCTGCACCCACCGCCCCGACGGCGGCGCCTGTGCCGGGGCGGGAGTCCGCGCGGCGCCGGTGCGGTCGCACCTCGGCCTGCTGTTCGCCTGGCTCGGCGACGGGCCTCCGGCCGAACTCCCCCGGTGGCCGGCCTTCGAAGAGCCCGGCACCCTGCGGGTGATCTCGCCCGAACGGTGGCCCTGTCCCTTCGGCCTCCGGGTCGAGAACAGCCTGGACCTCGCCCACCTGCCGACCACCCACGCCGCCAGCGGGGTGGGCGCCCTGGCCGGTCCCCCGGCCGCTCCGCAGGTCCGCCTGCTGGCCGACGGCCTGCGGGTCGAGGGCGATGCCGCCGCGCCGGTTCCCCTGCGGATTCGCTGCCTGCTTCCCAACGCCCTGTGCTTTCCCACCCCCATCGACGACGCCGCCGGCTGGCGCGACCACCTGGTGTGGCGGGTGCCCATCGATCGCCACTCCTGCGTGAGCTTCACCGTGACCCACGTGCCGGCGACGGTGCCCGGGCACGAAGGCTACGCCAAGGCCGAGCCCTGCGACCGCCCGCTGGCCCCGTCGCGGGTGGCACGCCTGGGCGCGTCGGTGCTCGCCGGCGAGGTCCACCTCGACCAGCTCCAGGGAGAGGACAACCTCACCGAGGTCGAGGACTACGTCGCCCTGTGCGGGATCCTGCGCGACGACGACGGCAGGCCCCTGGAGGGGGAGAGGCTCGGCCCCCACGACGGACCCATCCGGGCCCTGCGGGCTCGATGGACCGCCGCGCAGCGGGGCGATGCACGGGTGTGGGCCGGGCTCCCCGCCCCCGAGCACGACGGGACCGGGTAGGCTGCGGAGATGGCCGAGTCTTCTGCCCGCGACGCGCCGACGCCCGAGGAGCTGCGCTGGTGGCGGCAGGCCCGCCGCCCGCAGGCCGTCCCCGCGGTGCTGCGCGACTACGTCGCCACCGTCTACCCCCCGGTGGTCGACCCGGCGGGGCGCGCCGCCAGCGACAGCCTGCTGCGCTACTTCCTGCTGGCCGAGGGGCTGGTCGAGGGCCTGTGGCCCATCGTCGTCCGCTTCGTCGAACTGCTGGGCCCCGGCCAGACCGTCTGGGGCATCAAGCGCCTGCCCGGGGGCCGCTGCGGCGTCGAGCTGTACGTCTACGACCCCCACCGGGACGCCAGCTTCGCCCCCAAGGGTCGGGACAACCCCCGCAGCGTCACCCGGCTGGTCGCCGGCCTGGCCGGCGTCGTCGCCGTGGACAGCCGCCTGGACGACGACCGGGCCAGCTACCACATGGCCAGCCTGGAGCTGGACGCGACCGTCGCCGCCACCGGCCGCAGCGACGGCTTCCGGATCTACCCCACCGGCGACCGGCGCCGGCACGGCTACGACGGCGTCAGCTACCACGTCGCCGGCGACCGCCTGGTGCGGGAGAACCACTACCGGTTCTTCTCCGCCGCCGACGAGCTGGACGAGGTCCGGGCCGCGCTGGCCGCCAGCATCCGCCGCGGCCCCGATCCGGATCGGCTGTTGGACCCCGTCCTGTGCCGGTGCCACACCATCTGCTTCAGCAGCAAGGCCCACGGGGACGCCCTGTACTTCAGCCGCCTGGACACCGCCCAGGTCCTCGCCGTGCTGCCCCGCCTGTGGCCGGGCGCGGTCGAGCGCGCACTCCGCCACCACGCCGACGACTTCGCCCACCTGCGGTGGGACCTGGGCATCGACTTCCGCGTGCCGGCCACCGACCTGTCGGCCGTGACCATCGACAAGGTCGGGCTGTACGGGTTCATCTGATGACCTCCCCGCTGCACCGCCTCGACGACGCGCAGGCGGCCGGCATGGCGGTCAGCCTGGAGATGGTGCGGCGGGCCTTCTCTGAGGGTCGGGTCGGCGCCCACCCCGAAGACGACACCCTCATCGTCGCCCTGAACTACCGGTGCAACAGCCGCTGCCGGTTCTGCATCGTCGCCCCGGAGATCGACCGGGGCCTCGACGACGCGAACCTCACGGTGTTCGACGCCGTCTACCGGGCCAACGCCGCCGCCCGCCGGGAGGGCCGAGGCTTCCGCCGGCTGACGATCTCCGGCGCCGAGAGCACCCTGATGCCCGACCTGCCGGCGCTGGTCGCCCGGGCGGTGCAGGCCGGGGGCTTCGACGTCGTGCGCCTGCAGACCAACGCCCGGCGACTGCGCGACCGCGGCTTCGCCGCCGCCCTGGTCGACGCCGGGGCCACCGAATTCTTCGTGAGCATGCATGCCCCCGACCGCGACCTCGACGCGGCCATCACCCGCTCGCCCCGCAGCTTCGACGAGATGCGGGCCGGGGTCGCAAATCTACATACGCTAGGCGCCCGGGTGCTGTCCAACACCGTGGTCTGCCGGGCCAACGCCCATGTCCTGCCGGCCATCGCCGACTTCCTCGTCGCCCAGCGGGTGCAGGAGGCCCACTGGTGGAGCTTCCTGTCCATCGCCGGCGCCGACCAGGACGACCAGCTCGTCGACCTGCCGACGGCGCTCCCCGGGCTGCTGGAGGCGCTGGATCTCCTCGATGACGCCGGCATCCCCGCCGTGGTGAAGTGGTGGCCGCGCTGCCTGCTCGGCCGCCACGGCCCCAAGCTCGACAACCACCAGCCCCAGATGCTCATCCGCGACGAGTTCCAGGTCCGACTGAGCCACGGCTTCCGGTTCGACTGCATCCACGCCGACCGCTGCCGGCACTTCGGCGTCGACTGTGACGGCCAGCACGAAGCCCAGGCCCGAGTCTTCGGCGACCTGGCCGACCGGCTGGAGCCGCAGCCATGAGCGCCCCCCGGGTGGAGGTGGCCGCCACCGGCGAGGGCCGGGCGCCCGCCATCGCAGTGCTGCCGGCCGCCGACCTCGGCCCCCGCGACCTGCTGGCGGCCATCGCCGCCGAGGAGCTGGGTGGCGTGGTGATCACCGGCGCCTTCGACCCCGGGGAGCTGGCCGCCCTCGTCGCCCACCTGGAGGCGCACCCCGGTCCCGCCGGGCCGCTGCGCTCCGCGCACTTCCCCGGCATCACCTGGGGACAGTTGCTGGTGCTCAGCCCGCCGGATCGGGTCGGCTACCACGAGCGGGCCGCCGACCTGCGGGCCCTGCTGGCCACGGCTCCCCTCGACATCGAGCAGCGGTTCCTGGCCGGGCTGGCGCGCGCCGCCGGGGGCCGCCGGGTCGCGGTGCCGACGGACGCCGCCGGCCGCCCCTACGCCGGCCTCACCGTCCGAGCGCTGCCGCCCGGCGTCGAGATCGCGGTCCACAGCGAGACCGGCACCTGGCCGAGCATGGCCGACCTCGTCGAGGGGCTGCTCGTCGACGGTCACCAGCTCTCGACCTACGCGCCCCTCGTGGTTCCCCCGGACGGCGGGGTGCTCCAGGTCTTCCACCGCCCCCCACCGGGCCGGCAGCCGCCGGTGGATCGCCTGCCCCACGACGCCGCCATCGACGCCCTTACATCGTTCGGCCTCACCCGGGTGCGCCCGCGCCCCGGCGATCTGCTCATCTTCGACGGCAGCCGCTACAACCACCGGGTGCTCGCCTCGGCCGCCGGCACCCGGTGGACCGCCGGCGGGTTCGTCGGTCGCGGGCCGGAGGGCTGGCTGCTGTGGAGCTGAGGGGGGGCGCAGCCGCACTTTCAGCGGCGAGGCACGCGTCAGCGCCCGTAGTCCTGGGTCCAGTACGTCCCGTAGCTGCCGCCCTCGGCGTAGCCGACGCCGATGAGCGTCGCGTCGGCGTTCATCAGGTTCGCACAGTGGCCGTCGCTGTCGATCCAGCCCTGCACGACCTCGGCCGGCGAGCGGTAGCCGGCGGCGATGTTTTCGCCGGTGGGGGAACCGGTGAAGCCGGCGTTGGCCATGCGGGTCCAAGGGTCGTCGCCCAGGTCACCGCCCGTACTGTAGTGGTCGAAGACGTTGTTTTCGGCCATCCACAGGCTGTGGTAGCGGGCCGCGCACTGGATCGCCGGGTCCATGCTGACCGGGCCGGCGGGCGGGTACACGCCGTACGAGCCGCAATCCTGGCCCTCGGCCCGGGCCTGGTTGGTCAGCTCGACCACCTGTTCTTCGTAGCGCGCCCAGGCCTCGGGCCAGTCGGCGATGTCGGGATGACAGGCTTCGGACAGGTCCACCCCGCCGCCGTCGCCGCCG
>RFKJ01000531.1 GCA_003694325.1 Deltaproteobacteria bacterium | reverse complement strand
CAGCGGGTGCGGGGGGTGGGGCCCGGCGTCGAGGACGGCGCGGGCATGGCTGTGGGCCGGCAGGGTGGGGAGCAGCTCGCCCACCGCGTCGTCGGCGAGGTCCTGGATGTGGCGGAGCTGGGCGGTGAACGCCGCCGAGCCCAGCTCGTCGACGAGGGCGCGCAGTGCATCGACCCCGAACCGGCAGGCGGCCACCTGGGCCGCGAGGTCGGCGGCCAGGTCGTCGGGCTGGCGGCTGCCGCCGTCGGCGGGATCGCGGTCGAGGGCCGCGGGTCGGCGGAACCGGCCGTCCCGCAGCACCGCCTCGTGGCGGATCAGGACGCCCTCCTCCGCGATGTCGGTGGCGTGGGGTGGCATGGACCCCGGGGTGATGCCGCCGACGTCGACGTGGTGGCCGCGGCAGGCGACCAGCGCCACCCGGCGGTCCCGGTGGACGACCGGCATCACGACCGTGATGTCGGGAAGGTGTGAGCCGCCGGCGTAGGGGTCGTTGGTCGCCCAGGCGGTGTCGGCGGTGACCTGGGCCCCCCGGGTGGCGAGCAGGGCCCGGACCGTCTCGCCCATGGCGCCGAGGTGGACCGGGACGTGGGGCGCGTTGGCGACGAGGTGGCCGTCGCCATCGAAGACGGCGCAGGAGAAGTCGCGACGCTCTCGGATGTTGACCGACCGGGCGAGGCGGGCGAGGCGCTCACCCATCTGCTCGGCCACCGCCATCAGCCGCGTGCCGAAGACGGCGGTGTGGACGGGGTGGCGGTCCGTCGACAGCCCGGCGTGGACCGGCTGCTCGTCGACCAGGCGCAGGCAGTGTTCCGCCACCTGCACCCGGAACCCGGGGGCCACGACCACGGTGGCCCCGTGGACCCGCAGGATGGCCGGCCCGAGCAGGCCGTCGGCGTCGTGGGCGTCGCGCAGCGGGACCTCGCGCCAGGCACCGTCCAGGAAGGCGCGGGTCGTCCCCGGGGGCCGGGGGCGGAGTGGCGCGACCGGGAACGAGCGCGACGGGGCGGCCAGCCTGCGGGTGCCGCGCAGCTCGACCAGCTCGACGGGCAGCTCGGGGCGCGAGAAGCCGAACAGCTCGGCGTGGGCGGCGTGGAAGGCCGTGACCAGGGTCGCGGCGGGGCGGGCTGCGGTGCAGCCATCCAGCGCCGGGTCGATGCCGATGGTCGGCAGCGGGACCGGGATCCCCTCCTGCGTCCCCCGGTAGCGCAGGACGGCCTGGAACTCGTCGAGCGGGTGGCCGCCATCGGTGGGAACCCGGCTGGCGTCGAGTGCCGCCCGCAGGTCCCGGACCGCGGCCCGGAGCGTGGTGCGGACGGGCATGCTGCGGGTGGCGCGCGGCGTGGCGAGGCCGATCCCGATGGCCGAGAAGACACCGGCGAAATGGGGGACCAGGATGGTCCGGATCCCCAGCGCCCGGGCCACTCCGCAGGCGTGACCGGGCCCGGCGCCACCGAAGGCGACGAGGGTGTGGCCGGCCGGGTCGACCCCCCGGTTGGCGGCGAGGCGACGGACGGCCCGGGCCATCTGCTCGACGGCCACGCGGAGGAATCCCTCGGCCACCTGCTCCACCGGTCGGCCCGGGTCGAGGCCGGCGATGGCCGAGCGGGCGGCCGCGATGTCGAGGGGCTGGTCCCTCGTCGGCCCTGCGACGGGCGGGAGGTCGGCGAGCAGCCCGAGCACGGCGGCGCAATCGGTCACCGTGGGGGGGCCGCCCCGGCCGTAGCAGGCGGGACCGGGGTCGGCGCCGGCACTGGCCGGGCCGCAGACGTAGGCGCCCCCCCGGCGGGAGAGGATCGAGCCGCCCCCGGCGGCCACGGTCTCGATGCGCACGGCGGGGACGCGCAGGTGGACCCCGGCGACCTCGATCCGGTCCACCCGGTCGGGGTCGCCGTCCACCCGGCAGACATCCGTCGAGGTGCCCCCCATGTCGAAGCCGAACACGGGCCCCGCTCCCACCTGCTCGGCGAGGTGGGCGGTGGCGACCACTCCCCCCGCCGGTCCGGACAGCACGGCGTGGCAGCCGCGCCACTCGGGGCCCCGGCCGTCGGCGTCCACCGGGGCGATCCCGCCGTCACTCTTCATGTAGCCGCCGGGCTGGCGGGGAAGCAGCGGCGACAGGGCGGCGTCGGCGAGGGTCGTGTGCAGCCGGGCGATGAACCCCCGGGAAGGCGCGACCTCGTGCCCCACCGACACCTGGCGGAAGCCCAGGGCGCGGCAGAGGTCGGCCAGGCGGGCCTCCTCGGCGGGGACCAGCGGGCCGTGGACCAGCACGATGGCCACCGCGTCGATCCCGCGGGCCCGGGCGGCGGTCAGCGCGTCGATGTCGACCTCGTGGGGGGCGACCACCGTCGGGGGGACGCCGCCCATCGGTGCGGCGATCCGCCCGTCGACCTCGATGACCTCGGCGCACAGCGGGGCCGGCCGCTCCTGGCGGAGACCGAACAGGGCCGGACGGACCTGGTCGCCGATCCAGGGAGCGTCGGCGAATCCCCGGGTGGTCAACAGCAGCACCGGCACGCCGGTCCGTTCCAACAGGGCGTTGGTGGCCACCGTGGTCCCCCGGCGGACCTCGCTGGCATCGCCGGCCTCCGTCGCCCGGGCGGCCCGGTCCGACAGGACCTTGTCGACCTCCACGGTGCCGTCGGCGCGCAGGCGCACGATGTCGGTGAAGGTGCCGCCCTGGTCCGTCCACAGGGCGGTCACCGGGGAGTCGGTCCCGGCCGGGCGGCGGCTCAGAGGCTGGTCGACGCCGGGGCCGAGCGGTGGCCGGCGGCGTCTTCGAGGATCACGGTCAGCTCGTAGCTGAGCGAGGTGTCGACCGCGCCGCCGTCGGTTCCGCTGACCCAGAGCCAGACGGGATCGCCGTCCAGGTCGGTGTCGAGGCGCGCGTACTTGCCGTCGATGTCCACCGTGTCCGACAGCTTGCTGCCGTCACTGGCGACGACGGTCAGGTCCACCCGGCCCCCGTCGACGTCGTTCTGCGGGTCGCTGTACCAGGCGTACAGCTCGATGACGGTGGAGAGCTGGGGAGGGGTGTAGAACTCGGCGGTCAGCCGGGTGATCGTCGGCGCGTCGGGGTCGCCGCCGCCGCCGGTGTCCCCGGTGTCGGAGCCGCTGGTGGGCGGGTCGGTCTGGGCGCCGCCGGTGCCGAACAGCGAGCCGTCGCCGCCGTTGCAGGCGGTGAGGGCCAGGGCCAGGGCCGAGAGCAGGGGGAGTCGGTGCACGGCATCTCCTCGCGATGGGCGGTGTGCGCATCGATGCCCGCTCATGGTCGCGGGCGTATACGCTGCCAGCATACAGGACCGGGTCGGTCCGTGGCCGCTGCGCGCGGCCCGGGTCGACGCGTCCTCCCAGGAGAGGTGTCGGTGAAGAAGCTGTTGATGGTCGTGCTCGGCCCCATGCTGCTCGTCGCGGTGGTGGCCATCGGCGTCGTCTGGTGGGACCGGGGGGCCCCGCCGGGATTCCGGCCCGAGGTCGTCGACGTCACCCCCGACGACATCACCTGGAACCACCGGGGCGTCCGGCTGCGTGGCACCGCCAACTACGCCGTCCGCCTGACCCAGAAGTCCAGCCGCGGCGATCGAACCTGGTACCTGTTCCCGGTGATGCCCCTGGGTGACACCATGTCGCGGCACGTCCGGGTGGTCGTCCGGACCGAGCGGGCCCCGGACCCCATGCTGGGGTTCGAGGACGTCGAGATCGAGGGCATCGCCCGCCCCCCCGGCGCGGTCATCGGGCCCGATGTCCGCGAGGCGTTGATCCAGGCGGGCTTCGAGCTGGACGAGAAGCTCGTGCTGGTGGAGGCCTTCGACGACTGAGCGGGGGGACCCGCCCGCCGGTGGTACCCGGACCGGCCGCTCAGCGGCGCAGCACCTCGACCCCCGCGTAGCGCGCGACCTTGCCCAGCTCCCCCTCGATCCGCAGGAGCTGGTTGTACTTGGCGACCCGCTCGCTGCGAGCGGGCGCCCCGGTCTTGATCTGGCCGGCGTTCACCGCGACGGCGAGGTCGGCGATGGTGGTGTCCTCGGTCTCGCCGGAGCGATGGCTGATCACCGTCGTGTAGCCGTGGCGGTGGGCGAGCTGGATGGTGTCCAGAGTCTCGGACAGGGTCCCGATCTGGTTGACCTTGATGAGGATGCTGTTGGCGATTCCCTGGTCCAGGCCGCGGGAGAGGCGCTCGACGTTGGTCACGAACAGGTCGTCGCCGACGAGCTGGACGCGGTCGCCGAGCCGCTCGGTCAGGATCTTCCAGCCTTCCCAGTCGTTCTCGTCCAGGCCGTCCTCGATGCTGAACAGCGGGTAGCCATCCACCAGGCCTGCGTAGTAGTCGACCATGGCGGCGGCGTCGCGCTGCCGGCCCTCGAAGGTGTAGGTGCCCTGGTCGAACAGCTCGCTGGCGGCCACGTCGAGGGCGAGCTGGAAGTCCTTGCCCGGCGTGTAGCCGGCCGTCTCGATGGCCGACATCAGCAGGTCGAGGGCTTCGGCATTGCTGCCCAGGTTCGGCGCGAAGCCCCCCTCGTCGCCGACGGCCGTGGCCAGGCCGCGGCTGCGACAGACGGACTTGAGCGTCTGGTAGACCTCGGCGCCGGCGCGCAGGGCGTCGAGGAAGGTGGGCGCCCCGACCGGGGCGATCATGAATTCCTGGATGTCGACGTTGTTGTCGGCATGGGCGCCGCCGTTGAGCACGTTCATCAGCGGCACCGGCAGCACCTGGGCCGAGGTCCCGCCGATGTAGCGATACAGCGGCAGGTCGAGGCTCAGGGCGGCGGCCCGGGCCGCGGCCAGGGACACCCCAAGAATGGCGTTGGCTCCCAGCCGCCCCTTGTTGGGGGTGCCGTCGAGGTCGATGAGGAGCTGGTCGATCTCCCGCTGGTCCCGGACGTCGACCCCGATGAGGTGGGGCGCGATGGTGTCGGTGACGTGGGCGACGGCCTTGTCGACGCCCTTGCCCTTCCAGGCCCGGCCACCGTCCCGCAGCTCGACGGCTTCGTGTTCACCGGTGCTGGCGCCGCTGGGCACCGCCGCGCGGCCGACGATGCCGTCCTCGGTGACGATCTCGACCTCCACCGTGGGGTTGCCCCGGCTGTCGAGGATGGGGCGGGCGTAGACCTCGAAGATCGCGGGCATGGGCACTCCTCGCCTCCGCGCCGCCGGCCACGTCGACGATGCACCTGCGTGGCTCTCCGGCCCGACGGAGGCATTCGGGGTATCGCTGCCCCCCGACCGTTGCAAGGCGTCGTGGCGACCCGCCCACGCGGGAGTTACTCGCGCCCTTCGCCGTACCCTGAGGAACCGATGCGCACGCCTCTCCTCCGCTCCCTGCCCGCCGTCGCCGTGGTCGCGGCGGCGCTCGTCTCCCTTCCCGCCACCGCCAACCCCTGGCAGAAGTTCCAGGCCCCCCCCGACGCCGTCGAGATCGACGGGGCCGTCGAGCTGGAGCTGCTGGGCAACTCCCTCGGCAACGGCGCGGTGCCCTTCGTCTGGTCCACCTACGCCGAGGGCACCGACGATGCCCCGGTGGACCACCACCTGATGGCGGTCGCCCCCGGGCAGGGGGTCCACGTCATGTCGCGCAGCCTGGCCGAGGGGCTCGGCCTGAAGGTGAAGAGCCACAAGATCAGCGGCCAGTCTTTCGACCATGCCCGGGTCGACCAGGTCTGGATCGGGGAGGGGGACGCCCGCGTCCGCGTCGAGGGGCTCGACTTCATGGTCGTGGACGCGCCCTCCTGGCAGCTCGGCAACATCGAGCTGGGGGCGGACTGGGCCCTCATCGACCCGGTGTTGCTGGACCTGTCCTGGGCGATCCTGCCGTCGCAGGGGAAGGTGGTGCTCGCCCCGGCGGACCAGGGCGCGCAGCTCACCGCGCGGGTCGGCGGCAGCGCGGTGTCGTACACCCGGGTGTCGCCCGGAAAGGTGCAGTACGGCAAGCGCAAGAGCTGGCTGGCCGACATGCCCGTGGTGGCGAAGGGCAGCATCGGTGGACAGAGCGTGGACGTCGTGCCGAGCTTCGCCGGTGGCTCGATCGTCAGCAACCAGGTCGAGCTGCCGGCGGACGCCCCGACCCTGCAGCGGGGCGATCAGCGGCAGTCCTGGCTGGACAGCACGATCGGCGACGTCGATCTCGGGCCCTGGTGGGTCGGGGTCACCTCCGACCTGCGGATCGTGGGGCCGGACCTCTACGATGGGGGCCCGGTGACCCTGGGCAGCGTCGGGGCCTGGCAGCTCAGCCGCTTCGACGTCGCCGGTGACCCGGTCTCCAGCAGCCTCGCCCTGGCGCCGGCCTCCGACCAGCAGCGCGGCGATCCCCGGCCGACCCTGCTGGCCGACAAGGAAGCCGCCCTCGACAAGTGCCTGAACCCCGAGGAGCCGCTGTCCGAGGAGGACGCCGCCGTCCCGGCCGGCAAGCGCTGCGAGGGCCCGTATACCGAGGTCGCGGCGGCCCGGGCCGCCTCGGGGGACCTCGACGGCGCCCTGGAGGTGTGGCAGGCCCTGGTGGAAGCCGACGCGACGTCCTGCGCCAACTACAAGGAGCTGGGACGGGTGTACCTGCGCCGCGGCGAACCGGGTGCGGCCATCACGGCCCTGTCCCGGAGCAGCGAGCTGTTCCACGCCTGGTGGCAGTACGACGCCTGGGATCGGGCCGACCTCCAGAAGAAGTTCGACAAGACGCCGGAGGAGGAGCAGGACGCCTTCACCCCCCATCCCCAGCCGGCGTCCTGCGTCGACGCCGACGCCCTGCTGGCCTCGGCCTACTTCGCCCGGGGCGACATGGACGCCGTCAAGAAGCTCTACGACGACTACCTCGACATGGAGCCGGGGCTGGCCAGCGTCTACGGGTCGGCGCTCATCCTGGCCGACGACGTCGAGGCCGCCCATGGTCCCTGGCGCATGGTGGACCACCTCTCCCTCGATCCTTCCGTGGTCGCCAAGGCGGGGTTGGGGCGCCTGTTCGCCCAGCAGCGGGACTGGCGCAGCGCGGACATCAACTACCGGCGGGCGATGACCCTGGACCTCGGCGATGGCACCATCGCCACGATGTGGGCCGAGGACATGTTCGCCGCGCTGGGGCCCTCCGAAGCCCTCCAGCAGGCGCGGGAATTCGCCGCCGCCCATCCGGCGGCGCTGGGGCCGCTGGTCGCCGTCGCTCGCCTGGAGCGCCTCGCCGGCACCCCGGTGGCCTCCCTGGTGAAGCGGGCCGACCCGGTGTTCGAGGAGGCGGTGGCCCGCCTGCCCCACAACCCGATCGTGATGGCCGACTGGGCCCGGTTCCTGACCGACACCGGGCGGACCGACCGGGCTGCCGCCGTGCTGGACGCGGCCCTCGAGGACGTTCCGCAGTCGGCGGCCCTGTGGCTGGCTCGGGCCGAGCTGGCCGAGGTCACCGGTGATACCGGGGCCGCGGGCCGGGCCTACGCCCGCGCGGTGTCGGCCGGCGCCCTGCACCCCGGCTACGCGATCCACCAGCCGGAAGCCCGGACGGGCGCGCTTCCCCAGTGACCGTCAGCCGGCCAGCCGGTCCCACACCCGGCTGGCCAGGTCGATGAAGGTGGCCCACAGCAGGTCGTAGTACCCGCGGTGGAGCATCGTGGCCTGGACCACCAGGCAGACGACGACGAAGACCATGGCCCAGCGGGCGACGCTGCGGACGCCGATGACCGCGGCTGCGGCGGCCTCGTCGTAGGTGCCGGCCTCGATCCGCTCGGCTTCGGCGTCGGCGCTGAGCCAGGTCCACAGGGTGACGATCGCGCCGGGAATCACCGTGAACAGCAGGCCCACGAGGTCGAGCGCCAGCGCCACCGTGATCAGGAGCCGGAGGCGCCGGACCCGGGGACGGACGTCCACCGGGGGAGGCGGGGGCTCACCGGCGAACAGCGCGTCGACGCGGGGCCAGGGCGAGGGCTCCTTGCCGTCGGGGCCGGCGGGCCGGGCCGGGGGATCTCCGTTCACGCCAGCATCGCCGTGAGGGCGTCGGTGTACCAGGCGTGGCAGGCTTCGTCGAACTGCAGCCCGCCGCCACCGCTCTTGAACTGCAGGACGCCCTCCTCGCGGAAGGCGCGCACCGCGTTGGAGAGGTTGACCAGGCTCAGCGCCTCGGGGCGGCTGATCTCGTCCACGGCCAGCAGCCCGACGCCGACCTTCTGGACCCGCGCGGGAAGGTCCCGGGGCCGGATGTCGCGGGACCGGAGGGCGCGGGCGGCGCGCAGCACGAGCAGGTAGGACTCCAGGAAGTTGCGCGTCAACTCGGCCAGCTCGACGAGGAGGGCCGGATCCCGGACCACGATGGGGGCATCGACCGGGTCGGCTCCGTCGGGGAGCGGCTCGATGGCCCCGTGGCGAGCGGCCGCCTCGCGGGCCTCCGACCACATGGCTTCGAGGGTCCGGTCCGGGTCCTGGGTCAGCTCGTAGCGCAGCAGGTACACCTGGAGGCGGAACAACTCGAAGGCCCGGTCGGCGGCGGCGGTGCGTTCTCCGTCGCGGCGGGCCTCGGGGCTGATCGTCCCCCCCACCGCGGCGGCCAGCAGGCTCGGTCCCACCACGTAGTCGATGATGCCGTTCTTGTAGTACTCCAGGGTGATGCGGCGCTCGGGGACGACCTGGAGGATGTCGCCCTCGTCGTCCGAGATCCGCCGGAGCTGCTTGTTCCGGATGAAGCGCTCGACGGCATGGTCGACGACCCACTGGCCGCCCCGCGCCAGGCTGCCGGCCGGCTCGGCCCCGAGGTGCAGGAGTAGGTCGCGGAAGCGGCGGACCCGGGCGGTCAGCGCGTTGACCCGGATCCCGCGCCGGGACTGGGCCAGCAGTGCCATGGCGACGAGCCCGGTGGGAAGGACCACCATGCTGCGGGCGATGCGCGCCATGATCCGGTCGGCGATCCGTTGCAGCTCCTCGGTCCGGCGATCCCGATCCAGCTCGTTCCAGGGGCGGTCGAGGACGGCGAGCCAGGCGTGGATCCCGATGGGCTCGGCGACGCGCAGGTACACCCGACCGTAGCGCTTGCCCAGGACCTTGCTGGCCTTGGCCAGCTCGCCCACGCTCTCGGCCCGCTTCCTGTTGCCGGCCAGCTCCCGGGCGTAGGCGCCTTCCTCGGCGATCTGCTCGTAGGAGATGGCGATGGGCAGCAGGCTGACCTCCCGGTCGCTGCGTCCCTCGGCCGCCGCCTCGATGACCATGCTCAGCACCCCGAGGCGGGGCCGCAGGAGCTTGCCCGTGCGGCTGCGGCCTCCCTCGATGAAGAACTCGACGGGGAACTCGTCCCGGATGAGCTGCCGGAGGTAGGCCTTGAACACCACCGGGAAGACCCGGTCTCCCCGGAAGCTGCGCTTGATGAACACGGCACCGACCCGGCGCAGCAACGGGCCGAGGGGGAAGAACGACAGGTTCTCTCCGGCGACGACGTGGGGGATCATGATGTCGCGCTCGAAGAGCTGGCTGCTGATGAGCAGGTAGTCGAGGTGGCTCTTGTGGCAGGGGACCAGGACCGGCGTCCCCTGCCGGTAGGCGCTGCGCAGGCGCTCGACATCGATCTCCCGCATGTCGACGCCGGAGTAGAGCCGGTTCCACAAGAGCCGGGTGATGACGCGGCTGGCGCGGACGACGGGCCACGAGAACCGCGCCGCGATGTGGTCGAGGACCCGGGCGACCTGCTGCTCGACCTCCTCGGGGCTTCGGCGAGTGGCCTGGGCCTCGTTTTCGATGAGGTGCCGGACGTCGGGGCTTCGGAGCACGAGGCGCCGCATCCAGCGGTGGGATCGGACCCGGGGGCCGCGGACGAGCTGGCTCTCCCGGTACAGGTAGCGGCGCAGCAGGATCCGCGCGACGCGCGCCTGCCGCTCGAGGGGGGCATCGGGGTAGCGGGAGAGCAGCTCGGAGAGGTCGACCGGGTCGCCGGCCTGGACGAAGGCGTCGCGATGGCGGGTGGCGACGGCCAGCAGCTTCTGGAGCGGGGTCGGGCGGTCCTGGTGTCCGAGGAGCCGCCGCCCGACCTCGGTGCGGGCGCGCGGCCAGTTGCGGCGCCAGACGACCACGATGGGGACGAGCTGGATCGGGCGGGTGGACCTCCGCTGGGCCTCGACGAGGGCGGCCACCGGGTCCTCGGACAGCGCCTCGCCCCGGTCATCGAGGAGGAACAGGGCGGTCGGCATCCCGCGGGCCACGGCCTCGGCCAGCCACCCCGAGGCGATGGGGTCGGGGGCCCGGCCCCCGGTGAGCAGTCGGCGCAGCGCCCGGAAGGACAGGGTGATGGCGTCGCCCAGCGGGGCCATCCAGGTGGTGTGGATGCCGTTGGTGAACCGGGCCAGGGGCAGGCGGCGCTGGTTGAGCACGTGGTTGAGGGCCAGCCAGTCCAGTCGGGATCGGGCCAGCAGCACGTAGACCAGGGGGCCACGCTCCGCCGCCCGCCGGATCTGCTCGGCCGAGTGCTCCTCCAGCCGGAGGCCCGCGGTGGCCATCCACACGCCCGACAGCCAGTACAGGAGCCCGAACCGGCGACGCATGGCCGACCGGTACAACCCCTCGGCGGTGTCCGGCAGGTCCCCCCGGGGAGCCCGGGGCAGGTCGGGTTCCGGCGGGGGCAGGTCGCCGGGCCCGTCGGCGTCGTCGCGTCCTTGAACCGGGGGCGCGTTGGCAGCCTCGGGATCGGGGGGCCGGGGCGAGGTCGTGGGTTCGTCCATCAAGGCGGCATTAACCGTCGCTCGCCTTGCTGGCGGCTGCCAGGATCTCCTCGCCGACCTGCCGCCAGCTCCGGACATGGGGGGCCACCCGGCGTCCCAGCCAGGCCTGCGTCGCCTCGACCAGCGCATCGTCGTCGTCGGGCGGGACGATGGTTCCGCCGGTCCCCGTCAGCGCGGCGGTGTCCCCGACGTCGGTGCCGACCACCGGGGTGCCCTGCGCCCGGTAGTCGAGCACCTTGAGCGGGCAGAACCACGGGGGGGCGTCCTCGCGGTAGGGGACGAGGCCGACGTCGAGGGCCGCGACGGCGTCGGCGAGGCCCTGGCTGGCGAGGTGTCCGGTCCACAGCACGTTCTCGGGCAGGTGCTCCCCCGGCTGGAGGAACCGCTCCGGCGGGCGCTGCTCCCCGATCAGCACCAGGCGCGCCCCCACCCGGCGGGCCACCGCTCCCAGCCGCCCGACGCCATGCCAGGGCTTCATGCTGCCGACGAACCCGATGACCGGCTCGTCGGGGTCCAGGCCCAGCCGTGCCCGACCCAGCTCCCGGTTGCCGCGGCGGGGCGTGACCCCGTTGGGGATGCGGACGACCCGGCGGCAGCCCAGGTCCTCGACCAGCCAGCGACGCAGCCAGGTGCTGACGCACACCACGAGGGGGGCGGCGCGCAGGACCGCCCGCTCCCACTCGGCGGCCAGCCGGGGACGCCGCAGGCGCTCGAACCGACGGCGTTCCCGGCACGGCGGGGCATTGACCTCCAGCACCCACGGCACGCCGAGGGTGTCGTGGACGCGCCACCCCGCATCCGAAAACAGGCTGTGGCGCTCGATCACCAGGTCGGGCACGTCGCCCGCCCGGGCGTCGTCGATCACCCGGCGGGCGATCCGCCGCGCCGTCCGGATCTCCCGTGCGTCCCGCCACTGGTCGAGCCAGGCCGGCCACCCCCCGACCCCGACCTCCACCGCCGGGGGAGGCGGTTCCCCGTACACCCCGCGATGATCCGCCAGCCGGGCGGCGACCACGTCCACCGCGTGGGCTCGGGCGAGGGCGACCGTCAGCCCCCGGGCGTGGGCGCTGGCTCCGCTGGGGCCGCGCAGGGGGATGCCGGGGGCAGGGAGGAGGTACCGGATGCGCATACCCGGGCAGCGTAGCCCGAGCCCGTCACGGTCCGAGCATGGCGGGCGCGAAGCCCTCGACGGCGCCGGGGCGGCGGCCGGTGGGCGGTGCGGGTTCTTCGACGCGATGGTCCTCGGAGCCGCCGGTGTCTTCGGCTCCCCCGTCGGCGAGCCCCCCGTCGGCGTGTCCGGTATCGTCGGAGGCACCGGTGTCTTCGGCTCCCCCGTCGGCGTCCCCCCCGTCGGCGTGCCCGGTGTCGTCGGAGCCGCCGGTGTCTTCGGCTCCCCCGTCGGCGTCCCCCCCGTCGGCGTGTCCGGTGTCGTCGGAGCCGCCGGTGTCTTCGGCTCCCCCGTCGGCGTCCCCCCCGTCGGCGTGCCCGGTAT
>RFKJ01000530.1 GCA_003694325.1 Deltaproteobacteria bacterium | reverse complement strand
GTGCCGCCCGGCCACCCGGCCGTCCCGGTCCGCCCGCTGCGCTCCCGCCGCGTCGACCAGTTGGTGCTGCTGGCTGCGGGCGCCCTGGCCGCGGTCGGGCTCCACCGGGCCTGGCCGTTCGTCGGTCCGGTGCTGGCCGGCCCTCCCACCCATGGCCCGACGGCCGGCGTCCCTGCCCGCGCCGACGCCACCGTGCTGGAGGAAGCCGCCACGCCGTGCCTCCGCGGCCCCCCCGGCGGTGCCGCGGTCCGCAATCACCGCATGGGCGACGATCTCGCCTGGACGCGGGAGGACCGCGACGGGTGGGCATCGATCCACCTCACCTGGCGGCCCGACCGCGGCATCATCCGGCTCGAGCGCAGCGACCGGACCGCCGGACGCCTGGTCGATGCCTTCGCGGACGACCCGCCGGTCGCCGCCCTCTCGCTGAGCGTGCCGGCCGACCGCGCGGCCGCGGTCGAGGCCACGCTGCGCACCGAGGGCCTCCAGGCCGGGCTCTGCGGCGGTGACGTCGCCCGGCTCGACCGCGCGCGCAGCCCCTCCGAGGGCGAACAGGACGTCTCCCTCGCCCTGCGCCGCGACGGCGACGACCTCGTCGTCGACGCGCAGGGTCGCCTGCCCCGGGGCTCCCGCCTGCTCGCGGCCCGCCAGCGGGATCGCAGCCGCCTGGACTGGTTCGACCGCTGCGAGGTGGCCGTCGTCGACGACCAGCTCGTCCTGCCGCGGGCCCGGGCCACCACCCGCCTGGCCGACTTCTTCGGCAGTGGCCGCGACGCGGCCCGGGTCGTCCTGATCGCTCCCCGCAACGCCGACGAGGTCCGCGCGCTCCTCACCCCCGAGAGCGCCGACGGCGCCGTCGACTGCATCGACATCGACGCCGTCGCCTGGCTCGACCTGGGGCTGGCCTGGGCCACCACCGCCCGCAGCCCCGGCGTGCTGACCGAAGCGGCCGCCGACCTCGCCCGCCAGCACGGCGGGGCCTCCATCGGCCGGACCACCTCGGCCGACGACCTGGTCGATGCGCTGCCCGTCGCCTATCGCGCGGTCCTCGACGAGCTGGAGCCCCGGGGGCGGACCGAGGTCCAGGGAATCAACCAGGGCTTCCTCGACGGCCTGCCCTGGGGTCGGCTGCTGGATCGCCTGTCCATGCAGTACGATCTCGCCACCATCGAGCGGATCCGCCAGCGGCTGTCCGGCGCCGATCCGGTCGGCAACCTGGGGGAGCTGTTCCTGCTCCGCCTTGCCGAGGAGCTGCTGGAGCGGATCCCCCCCGACGGCAGCCTCACCGCCTATGACACCCGCATCGACGTCGCCGAGGCCTGGCTGGACGTCACCGGCGGCAAGACCTGGGTCGACGGCGGCCGCCGGGTCACCGTCCCCAGCGACGAGGTGGCCGCCTACTACCAGGTCGTCGGGCACTACCTCCTCGTCGACGTCGCCCGGCGGGCCGAGCAGCGCATGGCCCGCGACCTCCTGTTCCGGGTGACCGGGCTGCCGCTGCGCTGGCGCCTGGAGAACCACGGCATCAACCTCGACATCGAGAAGTCCACCGCCCAGAAGGCGCTCGAGGCCTGGGTCACGGGCGACTTCGAGTACCTGGGGGACCGGGCGCTGGCGAAGCTCGCCGAGAAGGTCACCGACCAGGCCGACGCCCTCGCCGCCGCGTCGAGCGCCCACTACCGGTTGCGGGACCAGTGGTCGGCGCCCGACGGCGCGGCGCGCACCGCCACCCTGCTGCGCGACGGCCGGGAGATCGGCTGGGTCTCCCTCTACGACCAGGCCGCCGTCGCCCTGCACTTCCACAAGATCGACGGCCGGGGGACGTCCCGATCGGCGCTGGGCCAGGGGCACCCGGTCCTGCTGGCCATGGCCGGCTCCTATGTCACCGCCGACCTCAAGACCTCAGGCCTGTCGGCCATCGGCGGCACCATCGACAACTTCCTCATCTCCAACAAGATGGATGGCCTCGTCATCATCGACGCCGACGGGCGGTTGTGGACCCTCGACATGCGCGCCGGCGGACCGCTCCCCGGCGAGACGCAGCCCATCCAGCCCCTCGAGCACCTCGCCGACCTGCACCGGTTGCTGGCCTGGCTCCAGGACCACCGCGCCAGCGCCTTCCAGACCCACCTGCTCGGCTACGGCGGCCGCCTCACCATCGACGAGGCCACCGCCAGCCCGACCCTCCGCGAGCGCCGGCTGCTGGTCCAGGCGGCGTGGCGCGGCCACCCCATCGTCGCGGTGGTCGACCTGCCCGGCACTCCCAAGGTGTCGCTGTTCGAGGCCGCCATCATCGCCATCCAGGCCCTGCGCACCCCGCCCGACGCCGGGGGCCCGGGACTGGATGTCATCGCGGTCGCCAACCTCGACGTGGGCTCATACAACGCCTTGACGGCATGGACCGACAGCGGCCGGGTGTTGCGCCAGAGCTGGAAGCCCCTCGGAGAGACCATGAACCTCGTGAGCATCCGCCGGCGATGACCGACGACCTCCACACCGACCGGACCGTGGTCGCCACCCTGGCCGGCCTGGCCCTGCTGCTGCTCGGGCTGACCGGCGCCGCCCCCCCGGCCGGCGCGGGTCCCGACGACTCCGCCCCCACCGACCCGGCCACCGCCCGCGGGGATGTCGACCGAGAACTCGACGGCGAGGCGCTCGACGGGGCCGACCCGCCGCCGCCCGTCGTGGTCGACACCCCGACCCTGCTGTTGGAGTCCGGGGGGCTGCGGGTCGAGCAGCAGACCTGGCAGTGGGGAGAGGCCTCCGGCCAGGCCTGGCGGGTGAGCGTGCCCCTGCCGGGGCGGGCCGAGGTCCACCCCGCCGATACCGTCACCCCGTTCACCGAGCTGCTCCCCGACGATCCCGGGCCCTGGGCCGCCATCAACGGGGGCTTCTACGAGCGAGGCGCCATGGGCCTCGTGGTCGCCGACGGCGTCGAGCACACCCCGCTCTCTCCGCGCGGGGGCAGCGGGATCTTCTCCTGGTCCCCCACCGAAGGACCCCGGATCCGGCACCGCTCCGCCTGGACCCCCGGTCCCCCCACGGCCCTGCAGAGCATCGACCGCATCGTCGATGCCGGCCACAGCCTCGTCCGCCGCCGCCCCACCGCCCGCTCGGCGGCCCGCAGCGCCGTGGCGATCTCCGCCGACCGCCTGTGGCTGGTGGCCCTGGCGGACCACGCCAGCAT
>RFKJ01000529.1 GCA_003694325.1 Deltaproteobacteria bacterium | reverse complement strand
GATATCATCCGCCGTCGCCGCCACGGCGGCGGGGCGTTGTCCCCCCGATGCCCTCCTCCCCTCCCCCGGACCCTCCAGCCAGGAAGCTCCATGCCGGTCGCCGTCGCCGCCCTCCTTCTCGGGCTGGGACCCGTCCTCCCTGCCGGCGCGGCGGAGCCCGTCCCCGAACGTCCCGAGCTGCCGGCCATGCCGTCGGCGGCCGAGGATGGGGCCGCGGCGCTCTGGATCAACCCCGCGGCGCTGGGGATGGACCCCGACCCCAGCGGCTGGCTGGGGCTGCGCCTGGAGCCCCTCGGCGGACCGGGCACCCTGTCCGGCGCCCTGCAACGCGGCCCCTTCGCCACCGGCGTGGCCTACCGACTCGACGGCCAGCAGGGAAACTGGCTGACCGTCTCGACCGGCCTGGGAGTCCGGCTGAACCCCCGCATCGGCGCCGGCGTGGCCTTCGGCTGGCAGATCCCAGAAGGACCCGACGACAATTTCATGACCTGGGACCTGGGCCTGGCCTGGCGCCCCGCCCACTGGCTCGGCATCTCGCTGGTCGCCGAGAACCTCAACGACCCGGCCCCCGACCTCGGCGTCGTGCCCCGGTTCGGCGGCGGCCTGGCATGGCGGCCGCTGCAGGGGCGGGTGAGCCTGGCCGTCGACTACCGCCAGGACAGCCTCGACGCCACGGCCGAGGGCTCCTTCTCGGGCACCCTGCGGCTGGAACCCACCGACGGGATGGTGGTGCGGGCCAGCGGCGATCAGGACGGCCGGTTCGGCGCCGGGGTCGAGCTGTTCTGGGGCCGGGTCGGTACCGGGCTGCACCTCGACGCGGACGGCTCGGCGCTCGACGCGCCGGCCACGACCGTCTACGCCTTGACCGCCGACGGCTCCCGCAACCTCCTGGACACGGGCCGCCGCCTGCCGGAGTTCGTGCTCGACGACGACTTCCCCGACCAGCCGCGGGCCGGCCTGTTCATGGAGGCCGGCGAGTCCTGGCTCCACCTCCTCCAGCGGATCGAGGCGGCCATCCACGACCCCGCGGTGCGCGGCATCGTCGTCCACATCGACCGCCCCCTCGGGTCGCTGGCGCGGGTGGAGGAGCTCCGCGGACTGCTCGCCCGGGCGAGAGCCGCCGGCCGGTTCACCGTGGCCTACCTCGACCAGGACGCGGGAACCGGCGCGTTCATGGTGGCCATGGCCGCCGATCGGGTCTACCTGCACCCGGCCGCGACCCTCGATGTCAAGGGCTTCGCCCTGGAGCTGACCCACATGCGGGAGACCCTCGACCTGGTCGGGATCGAGCCGCAGTTCGTCCAGCGGAGCGAGTACAAGTCGGCGCCGGAGCGGTTCACCCGCACCCGACCCTCGGAACCGGCCCGCGAGCAGCTCCAGGCGCTGCTCGACGACGCCACCGACGCGCTGCACGAGGCCATCGCCACGGGCCGCGGCGGCCTCGCTGGCGACATCGAGGTGCTCATCGACGCCGGGCCGTTCACCGCGGACGAGGCGCGGCGCCGGGGTCTCGTCGACCGGCTCGTCTACCCCGACCAGCTCGAGGCGGTCGCCAGCGAGGACGCCGGCCGCCCGCTCCATCTCGACCCCGACTACCACCTCGACGACGAGGTCAGCGGCTGGCCTGCCAGCCGGGAGATCGCCGTCGTCTACGTCGACGGGGTCATCACCACGGGGTCCAGTCGCGGTCCCGGCCTGCTGGCCGGGACCATCGCGGGCAGCGACACCATCGTCCGCCAGCTCGACCAGGCCCGCCGGGACGACGGGGTCGTGGCGGTGGTCATGCGGGTCGACAGCCCCGGCGGCAGCGCCTTCGCCAGCGACGAGATCTGGCGAGCCACCCAGCGCCTGCGACAGGCCGGCAAGCCGCTCATCGTGAGCATGGGCGGGGTGGCGGCCAGCGGGGGCTACTACGTGGCGGCCGGTGCCGACACCATCTTCGCCGAGCCCACCACCATCACCGGCAGTATCGGCGTCTACGGCGGCAAGCTGAGCTTCGGGGACCTGATGGACCGCCTCGGCCTGCGCACCGAGATCATCAGCCGCGGGCGACACGCGGCGATGGACAGCCCCTCCCGCCCCATGGACGCCTCCGAGCTGGCGGCGCTGGAGCGCCTCGTCGACGCCACCTACGACCAGTTCAAGGAGCGGGTCGCCACCGGGCGGGGGATGCCCCCGGACCGGGTCGAGGAGCTGGCCCGGGGCCGGGTCTGGTCGGGGCGTCAGGCGTGGCAGCACGGCCTGGTCGACGAGCTGGGCGGCTTCGACGCGGCCATCGCCGCCGCCCGCCGGGAGGCCGGCCTCGGCGACACGGCGGTCGTCGAGCTGGTGACCTACGGGGATCGCGACCGCGGCCCCCTGCCGCAGCGAAGCGTCCGGCTGGCCATCGCGGCCCTGGGCGGTCGGCTGGGCTCCCCCTGGGAGGGGACCGGCGTCGAGCCGGCCGTGCTCGGCCCCCTGGTCGCCGACCTCGACGCCTGGGCGCGCCTGGCAGGCGAGCGCACCTGGACCCTGCTCCCCTGGCGGGTGGAGCTGCGATGAGCACCGACACCGGACGGATCCTGGTGGTCGACGACGACCGGGCGGTGCGGTCCGCCCTGCGAGTCAACCTCGGCAAGGCCGGCTGGGAGGTGCAGCTTGCCCGGGATGGCGCCGAGGCCGTCGACTGCCTGCGCTCGCGCCCCGTCGACGTCGTGCTCAGCGACGTGATGATGCCCAACATGACCGGCCTGGAGCTGCTCCGGGTGGTCCGGGAGCGGTGGCCCGAGACCCGGGTGGTGATGATGACCGGCCACGGCTCGGTGCCCGACGCGGTGGAGGCCATGAAGGCCGGGGCCGACGACTACGTGATCAAGCCCATCAGCCGCGACGAGCTGCTGGTGATCCTGTCCCGGGCCCTCCGCGAGAAGGCCCTGCGCGCCGAGGTGGTCCAGCTTCGCGCCGAGCTGGACGCGCGCTACGGTTTCGAGCAGCTCGTCGGCGTCACCGAGGCGATGCAGGAGGTCTACGAGCTGGTCACCGCGGTGGCGGATTCCGACGCCCTGGTCCTGCTCACCGGCCCCACGGGGACCGGCAAGGAGCTGCTGGCCCACGCCATCCACCGGCGGAGCCCGCGCCGGGACGCCCCCTTCGTCCGGGTAAACTGCGGTGCCCTCCCAGAGGGCCTGCTGGAGAGCGAGCTGTTCGGCCACGAGAAGGGAGCGTTCACCGGGGCGGTCCGCCAGCACCTCGGCCGGTTCGAACAGGCCGAGGGCGGCACCATCCTGCTCGACGAGATCGGGGAGATCCCGCTGCAGACGCAGGTCAAGCTCCTGCGGGTGCTCGAAAACGGCGAGATCCAGCGACTGGGCAGCCGGTCGACGCGACGGGTCGACGTCCGGGTCGTCGCCGCCACCAACCGGGATCTCCGCCAGGAGGTCCGGGCCGGCACCTTCCGCGAGGACCTGTACTACCGGCTCCACGTGTTCCACATCGAGGTCCCGCCCCTCGCCCGGCGACGCGACGACATCCCGCTGCTGGCCCAGCACTTCCTGGAGCGCTTCGCCGAGAAGTACCACCGGCCGGTCCAGCGGATCTCGGGGCGGGTCATGGAGCAGCTCCTCCGGCACCCCTGGCCGGGCAACGTCCGCGAGCTGGAGCACACCATCGAGCGCGCGGTGCTGCTGTGTCGCGGCGAGGAGCTGGACCGGGTCCAGCTCTCGCCGGTCCACGGCGCGACGGAGACGGCGCCGGGGGTCCTGCCCCCCGGCACCACCCTGCCCGAGGCCCTGCTCGATGCCGAGCGGCGCTACGTGGTCGAGGCCCTCAAGGCGTCCAAGGGGGTCCAGGCCCAGGCGGCGCGGGCCCTCGGCATCTCGCGCAGCAACCTGAACTACCGGATCAAGAAGCTGGGCATCTCGGTGAAGGACGTGGTCTACGAGTGAACACCCGGCCTCGACGCCGGTCCGGGTCGCGGTCGGCCGAGCAGACCCGGCGCCGGGTTTCGGGCGACTCGGGCCCGGGCCCTCGAGCCCCGACCCTCGCACCCGGTCCCGCAATCAATCCAGGTACAGGGCCCGCAGCTCGTCGCAGACCGTTCCGTCCTGTCGCATCGTGGACAGGGCGTCGCCGGCCTCGCTGCACTGCAACAAGGCGTCGTCCAGCTCGCGAGGCTCGAGCTGCTCCCGCTGGCGGGCCCAGGACTGCTTGCAGTCGTCGACGAAGCCGGCCCGCGACGTCGCATCCAGGTCGGCCCAGGTCGCCGGCCAGTCGTCCAGACAGCTCGAGAGGCGGTTGCCCACCCGCTCGCACAGCCGCTCGCAGTCGTCCGTGACGCAGGCCGCGGCCCACAGACCCGACAACCCGATGGCGAGGATGGTGGCCAGGGACGGAGTCGAACCGCCGACACGGGGATTTTCAGTCCCCTGCTCTACCAACTGAGCTACCTGGCCGTACCTGTTCCTCAATGAGCCGCCCCGTTGCGAGGCGCCGGCCTACTATGCAGTCCACCGGAGGCTGTCAATGCAGCAACCGCAGGCGGTGAGTTTCGACCTCGACGGCACCCTGGCGACGGTGCGCCTGCGGCGGTGGCGACTGTGGCGAGGAGTGGTGCTCCACCCGGCCATATTGGCCGGCTACGCCGGGGTCGTGGAGGAGCTGCGCGGCGAGCGCCCGGCCGACCTCGACGCGGCGATCGTCGCCCGGCTGGCGGCCCGGACCGGGGGCTCGACCGACCGGACCCGGCAGGTGGTGGACGAGTGGATCGACCGGCGCTGGCCGGCGGCGTTTCGCCACGCCCGGCCCCCCCGCGGGGTCCGGGCCCTCGTCGAGGCCTGCGACCGGGCCCGGATCCCCCGGGTGGTCGTCAGCGATCACCCCGCCCTCGACAAGCTCGCCGCCATGGGGCTCGGCGGCTGGGCCGCGGTGGTGAGCTGTCGGGCGCTGGGGGCACTCAAGCCGCTTCCCGACGGGCTGCATGCCGCCGCCGCGCAGCTCGGCGTCCCCGTCCGGCGCATCCTCCACGTCGGCGACCGGCCCGAGACCGACGGCGCCATGGCCGCCGCCGCCGGTGCGGCCTTCCTCGACGTCGCCACCCTCGCCCGAGGGGGCCTGCCTCCCTGGGCCGCCCTCCCCTCGACGAGCCCCCGGTCATGGCGCACGCCTCCGCCGGCGAGTACCATGCGCCCGGGGCCGCCGTGCGCCCCCACCGTACCGACACGAGCCTGAGGTCGCCGTGCCCATCCCCCTCCTGCCCCTCGGCCTGGTCGCCCTGCTCGCTGGAGGCAACGCCTTCGCCGGCCAGCACCCCGCCGGCGCGACCATCACCAACGCCGCCAGCGCCGACATCACCCCCACCGGCTTCGACACCCTCGCCGCGATCCTGCCCGCGCTGGTCCCCACCGGGCTGGAGATCCCCGACATGGGCGACGACTCGACCCTCTATGCCTACTCGCTGAGCGGGGGCACCGTGGACATCGAGATCGTCGACGTCTCCCTGGTTCCCCAGACCGGGTACCTGTCCCTGGACGCCGACATGCTCGTGTCGGTCAACTCGCCCAGCGATCCGATGTCGCTGTACTACGAGATCATCGGCATCGGCGACACCTGCGACGGCTGGGTGGACCCGTTCTCGGCCTCGCTGCAGACCACCCTGGCCATGCAGGTGGTGGATGGGGTCCTCGACGCCCAGGTCGGCACCATCAATGTCGGCTACGACCTCGCCAGCGATGACATCCACCTCGAGAGCTGCGCCCTCGGCTCCCTGGAGGAGGTCCTCAACTGGTTCGGGTTGTCGCTGTACGACCTCATCCTCGGCATGGTCTCCGACCAGCTCACCAGCGCCGTCGCCGACTTCGGTCCCGAGATCGAGGCGCTCATCGAGGACGCCTTCGCCTCGGCCACGATCCAGGAGCAGGTCGACCTCAACGGGGTCACTGCCGACCTCGAACTCTACCCCTCCGACGTCCAGATCCAGCCATCGGGGATGCGCCTCATCATGGACGGCTCGATGTCGGCCAGCGAGCCCGCTGACTGCGTCGCCGCCTACGACCCCGGCGGCTCCCTGGCGACGGCCAGCAGCCCGCCGTCCATCGGCGCGGTCCCGGCGGGGATCGACCCCGCCTACGATGTCGGCCTGCTGTTGTCCGACGACTTCACCAACCAGCTCCTGTACTCGGTCTGGCGCGGCGGCCTGCTGTGCTACTCCCTGCTCCCCGGCGATGACACCCTGCCCATCCCGCTGGACACGAACCTCCTGGGGCTGCTGGCGGGCGACTCCTTCGACGAGCTGTTCGTCGAGCCCCAGCCCATGATCCTCCAGACCCGGCCCAAGGCGCCGCCGACGGTGGACTACGAGTCCGACTCCGACCTCGGGGTCGATGTCCACCAGCTCGGCCTGGAATTCTACGGCGAGCTCGACCATCGCCAGGCCCTGATCCTCGCCGCCGACCTCGACGTCCAGGCCGGGGTGGACTTCGATCTCGACGCCACCTCCGGGGAGCTGGGGATCGTCCTGGCCCTGAGCGGTGACGACGTGACCACCACCGTCACCGACAACGAGTTCGTCCCCGACGCCACCGCCGACATCGAGGCATCCTTCGGCGGGGCCTTCGACACGCTCATCGGGCCGATCATCGACGGCCTCGCCGGCGACCTCGCCTTCAGCCTCCCGGCCTTCGAGGGCCTGGGCCTGACCTCCCTCGAATTCGCCACCACCGGCTCGGCCCGGGACTGGCTGGGGGGCTACGCCACCCTGGGGCCGGTCAGCTACGGCAAGGGCGGCTGCGACTCCGGCGGGGGCTGCGACATGGGCTGCGCCAGCGGATCCCGGGCTCCCGGTTCGGGGTGGTTGCTGGTCGGCCTTCCCCTGGGCCTGGCGGCGCTGCGCCGGCGGCGGATCGCCTGACCGGGCCCGGGCGGCGGGGCCCGGCGGTCAGAACCGCAGCCCGCGCAGGATGGCCTCCGCGTCGTGCCGGCCGTCCACCAGCGCGGTCACCGGGACGTGCAGCTCGGCCTGCACGCCGTAGTGCTCGGCCGGAAGGAGCCAGGCATAGACCCGGGGGGCGGTCGGGTCGTCGGGGGTGCAGGTGGCGGTGGTGAGGGGGCCGGGCAGCCCCGCGGCGCGGTACCGCCCGGTGTCGACGAAGGTCCACCGGCAGTCGCTTCGGGGGCGGGGCGCCGTGCCAAGGGACCGGAACACCCACAGCTCCACCCGGGTGCCGCGCACCGGGTCGACGACGGCGACCCGCAGCGCACCCTGATCCAGCCCCGGCTGCGCCTCCCAGCCATCGGGGATCGGCAGGGTCAGCCCCCACCGGGAGTCGGTGAAGACGCCATCGGCCACGAATCCCGCCATCAAGGGCGCCGGTGCCGGGCCCGTGGAGGTCGGCGCGCCCAGCTCCGGCGCCGGTGCCCGCCGCGGCCCGCAGGCGACGAAGGCCAGCAGGGCGAGCAGCAGGTTCACCGCCGCCCCTGGGCG
>RFKJ01000528.1 GCA_003694325.1 Deltaproteobacteria bacterium | reverse complement strand
GCGCTGCTGTTGTCCGATGACCCGGACCACGACGCCGCTCGCCTGCGCAACGCCGGTCGCCGCGTCGCCATCCTCCGGGCCGGCGACCCGCGCCAGCATGCCCGGCTGCTCTACGCCGAGCTGCGCCGCCTCGACGCCCTCGACGTCGACGTGCTCATCGCCGAGCGGTCCCCGGACCGGGGAATCGGGCAGGCGATCAACGATCGTCTCACCCGCGCGGCACACCGGGATCGCTGACCGTCACCGGCCACGACCGCCCTCCGGCAGCCTCAGCCCGCCCGCGACCACTCGTCGATGCGGGCGAGCCACAGGTTGCGAATGGTCGGCTCGTCCGGCGAATCGTCCCGCAACCGGCGCTCCAGCTCGGCCACGAGGAAGTCGAACACCAGGCTGCGATTGAGGCCGACCCCCGTCCGGGACCGGTATCCCGCCAGGAAATCGTCCAGAAACGCCGGGTTGGTGGCGAACAGGCTGGCCCCCAGCTCGCCGACGTCGGCTTCCCGCGGGCCCCAGTGGGCACAGGTCCAGTCCACCACGCCGCTGAGCTTCCAGCCGAAGCCGAGGCGGAAGCTGCCGAGCACGTTGCCGAGGTGGTAGTCCATGTGGAGCAGGCGCGGGTCGGGCCAGGGACCGCCCGGCAGGTCCGGAATCCGCCCCGGGTCGGTCGGTCGTCGCACCCGGTGGATCTCGGCGAGCATGGCGCCCATCTCGGTGCAGATCGAGGCGACCAGGCGCAGGTCCATGCCGCGGCGGAGCAGCGTATGCTCCGGCGGCGAGCCGGGCACCACGCCCAGCAGGGCGCCCGGCGGATCTCCGTCCAGGAATCGGTATGGCCGAGGGATCCAGCCGACGGCGCCACACCGGCTGGCGATGTGGGAGAGCGCTGCATCCTCCACCAGCAGCGCCTGCCGTGGATCGCGGTCCGGCCAGTGGGGGTCGCGGTAGCCGGCCCGCGGAACCTTGCCGAACCAGGCGCTTCCACCGGGCAGGTGGACGTGGAAGAGGTGGTGTTCCAGTCCGCCGCGGGCCGGGCGCAGCGTCGCGCCGCAGATCCCGTGCCGCTGGAGCAGCAACCGCAGTTGTGCGTCGGGAGCTGGCGGCCGGTCGTGCATCGCAGCGAGCGGGGAAGGGGAGGAGGCTCCCGGCAGGGGAAGCCACGGGTACCGAGCCGGTCCACTGTACGACAGCGGCGGGCCGACGCCTCCGGTCGACCCGCCCGGGGCCGGCCCGATCCGCTTCCCGGTCATTCACCGAGCCGGCGCGAGCACCGACGAGCCGGATCGGTTAGCGGCGCCGGCACACCACGGACTCCCCCAGGAGGTCTCCATGTCCCGGCTCATCGCCCTCTCCCTGCTGCTGGTCGCCTGCGGCGGCTCCTCCGACACGCCGGAGGCCAAGCCGGCTTCGACCCCGGCCGCCCTCCCCGCACCGGAAGCCAAGCCGGCGCCCGAAGCCAAGCCGGCGCCGGAGGCCAAGCCGGCCGACGCCACCGCCGATGCCCAGCCGGCCGCCGGCACCGATGCCGCGGCGGGTGGCGAGGACGAGGGTGCCAAGGTCTACAACCAGTACTGCGTGGCCTGCCACCAGAAGGACGGCAAGGGGATGAACGGCACCCTGGCGGCCGACTTCACCACCGGGCGGCTCAACGAGAAGTCCGACGAAGAGCTGCTCAAGAGCATCAGCGAGGGCTTCACCGGCAGCATCGGCTCGATGCCCGCCTGGAAGGGCGTGCTCAGCGAAGACCAGATGAAGGCCGCCCTGGCCTACGTCAAGAAGACCTACAACCCCGCCCAGTAGGGCCTCTCCGCCCGGCCTGGCGAGGTCCGGCCGGCCGGGCGGACACCACCGCGCCGATCTTCCGCGCCCCCGTCGCGTGGGGGAGCCTGCTGTCAACCCGGGGCGTCGCGGCACCGCTCCCGGTGTCGTGGTTCCGTGCGCCCGGCGCCAGGCAGGCGGGCGGGCTGTTGCGACTTGTTCACAATCGGGGCGGGCTCCCCGAACCCCGTGTCGGCGCCCGGAAAGACGCTGCGGACCGACCAGAGCAACGGTGATCCGACGATCGGATCCGCGCTTCCCAAAGCCCGTCCACAGACTTTTTCACAAGCGGTCCCGGGAGGTTCGGGCGCGCCGGCTCAGGCCTCGCGACGCCTCCAGGCGACGACGGCCAGCAGCAGCCACTGCAGCCCGCCGATCGGGCTGACGACGGCGCACTTCTTGCCGCCGGTCGTGCTCTTGCCGCCGCAACCCGTCGGCTCGACCCCCCCACCGCCGCCGCTGGCGTCCTCGGCGTTTTCGTAGCCCGGCGTCGGCGTGGTCCACACGAAGTCGGCCGAGCAGTCATCGGTGTCCGCGCCGTCCGGGATCCGCCCGATGGACCCGTCCTCCTCGGGCATGGGAGCCACCTCCTGGAAGCCCAGGTCGTCGAGCAGCTCCAGGTCCTCGATCTCCGCGCCGTCCTTGGCCCACAGCACGGTGTCCTGGACCGAGCCCTCGCAGTCGACGATGCGCACCCCGTCGGGTGCCTTCGACGCGTTGCCCAGCGACAGCGAGGAGGCCGCGTAGTCGGCCACCGGCACCGCCGGGTTGCCCACGACGAGGAACTCTCCCGGAGCCAGCTCCACGCCCCCGGGGAACACGAAGTCCTCACCCCAGGAGCTGGTGCCCGTCTCGATGACCCAGCCGTCGAGGCGCTGCGCTTCGTTGCCGGCGTTGTACAGCTCCAGCCACTCCATGTCGACTTCGCTGTCCGAACCGGCGGGATCGGGCAGCAACTCGTTGATCTTGATGGTCCGGGCGCCGCCCTCGCACACCGAGGGTTCGACCTCCGGGTTGGCCGCCCCCGGTGTCGGCGCCACCTGTTCGACGAAGTCGTCCCCGCAGAGATCGGTGTCATAGCCGTCCGACAGCCGCTGGATGGACGCGTCCTCGCCGGGCGCCGGGGCGAGGGAATCGGCGATCTCGCCGGAATCGTCCTTCCACTCGTCGCTGTTGTCGTCGCCGTAGACCACCGTGTCGGCGGTGCCGGGCCCGCAGTGCACGAGCCGGACGGCGTCGGCGCTGCTGGAGGCGTTGCCGAGCGACAGCGAGGCGATGACGTCGGCCACGCCCGACTTCTTGCCGCCGACCACCAGGTAGCCGCCCGGGTCGATGACGGTGCCCGCGGGCAGGTCCACGGTCGAGCTGAAGCTGCTGGTGCCGTACTGCAGCGCCCATCCGGTCAGGTCCACCGGGACGTCGGAGCGGTTGTACAGCTCGATCCACTCCTTGTCGTCGTCGGACCCCGACGGGTTGGTCAGCAGCTCGTTGATCTTGACGTCGTCCTGGCCGGGGCACCCCGGACCCTCGCCGCCGTTGGCGGATCCGGGAGAGGCGTAGTCGAAGGCCACGAAGTCGGCGGCCGAGTCGTCGGTGTCCACCCCGTCGGGGTCACGACCCAGGCTGGCCCCGCTGGGGGCCGCCGGGGCCACCGTGGACAGCTCCCCCGCTTCGTTGGTCCACCCCTCGTCGTTGCTCTCCCCGTAGATCACGATGTCGGCGACCGCGCCATCGGCGCAGACCAGGCGCAGCCCGTCGGCCCCCTCGCTGGCGTTGCCCATCGACAGGGACAGGATGATCTCGGCCTCGTCGACCAGCTCGCCGCCGATCACCAGCCAGGAACCAGCCGGAATGATGGTGCCGTCGGGGATGGTGGCGTGCCCGCTGTAGGACGACGCGCCATATTCGAGCTTCCAGCCCGACAGGTCCACGTCGTCGGTCCCCGGGTTGTACAGCTCGACCCACTCCGCACCGCTGTCGGAGCCCGCCGGGTCGGCGAGGAACTCGTTGATCACCACCGCCGTGTCACAGGTCTCCCCTGCTCCGCCTCCATCCAGCACGTTGGCGGCACCGGGGGTGGGGGAGGAGTCGACCGAGAAGTCCAGGCTGACGTCCCCGCTGTCCTGGCAGTCCGGGATCCGGGCGAGGCTCTCCCCGCTTCCCGCCGCCGGTGCGAACTCGGTCCCCACCGAACCCGCGTCATCCAGCAGCCCGGCGGTGTTGGGCTCATCGTAGAGGACCGTGTCCACCACGACACCGCCGTCGTCCACCAGGCGAAGGCCGTCGGTGGCCGAGCCGCCGTTCTGCAGCGTGCCATCGAGCACGAGGTCGGAACCGGCCCCCACCAGCAGGTACTCGCCGGGCTCGATGGTCTGGGCCGGGAACACGAAGATGTTGGTGAAGCTGGTCCCCGCCACCTCGAAGCCCCATCCCGTCAGGTCGACGGGCCAGGAACCGCGGTTGCACAGCTCGATCCACTCGTTTCCGCTGTCCGAGCCGTCCGGGTCGTACAGGAACTCGTTGATCAGCACGTCCTGGGCGAGGGCGGCCCGTAGGCCCGCGAGCACCAGCAGCATGGTCACGTCTCCAGGCGAGGATGCAGCCGCCGCCTTGCGGTGTCGAGGGTCCCGGCAGCGCGCCGGCCAGACTCTACCCGGTCACGATGCGGCTCGACGGCTGGCTCCGGGCGGGATCCCCGGGGACAGGGGATCCATGGCGTTGTTGAACGGGGTCGGGAAGACCTCGATGTCGTAGCGCCCCGGCCCTCGCCAGGTGACGGTGAACCGGCGCCACTTCTGGTCGGCGTCCGGATCCCGCCCCGACAGCACGGCCGCGACCTCCGAGGTGGGGGGGCCGTCGACCCAGCCCTCGATGACGTGATCGACCCACGGCCGGCACCGCGGATCGATGGTGACCTGCACCGGCCTGCCCGCGACCTGGCGGCCACCCAGCGCCTCGGCGAAGGCCTGCACCGTCTGCCCCTTCTGCAACGTGTCCAACACCACCTTGCGCATGACGGCTCCTCTCCGGGCTACCATGGGCCAACCGCGCCGGCGGCCCTCGTGTCGGGCCCGAGCTATCACGCTTGCGCCTGCCCCGCCGCGACGGCCCGCCTCGCCCGCGCATCGCGCTGCGGCGCGATTCCGCCCACCCCGCTCCCCTGCCAGCCAGCGAGCCGCGGACGTGCCCGAAGTCACCAGCACCATCGCCGCCAACAACCCCCGCCAGATCCATATCCGGCGGGCGACACTGACCTGCGAGGAGGGACCGGAGAAGGGGCGGAGCTGGCGGGTGGACCGGGACGTGATCCGGATCGGCGCCCTCCCGTCGGGGGAGGTCGTGCTCACCGACCCGACGGTGTCCCGGCGCCACGCCGAGATCGTGCGCACCTCCGGCGGGATCATCCTGCGGGATCTCGGCTCCACCAACGGCACCTTCGTCGGCCCGGTCAAGATCAAGGAGGTCTACCTCGCCCCCGAGACCCGGTTCCGGGTGGGCCGGACCGAGCTGGTCTTCACCCCCACCGATGAGGTCATCGACGTCGCTCCATCGGTGGACGACCACTTCGAGGGCCTGGTCGGCGCCAGCATCGCCATGCGCGAGGTGTTCGGGATCCTGGAGCGCATCGCCCCGACGGACCTGACCGTGCTGATCACCGGCGAGACCGGCACCGGAAAGGAGCTGGCGAGCCGGGCCGTCCACGCCCGGTCCCGACGGGCCGGCGGGCCGTTCATCGTCTTCGATTGCGGGGCGGCCCCCGACAACCTCATCGAGAGCGAGCTGTTCGGACACCAGCGGGGGGCGTTCACCGGCGCGGTCGAGGCGCGTCCGGGGGTCTTCGAGCTGGCCGACGGGGGGACGATCTTCCTCGACGAGATCGGCGAGCTGCCGCTGGACCTGCAGCCCAAGCTGCTGCGGGTCCTCGAACAGCGCGAGGTGCGCCGCATCGGCGGCAACCGCACCAAGTCGGTGGACGTCCGGGTGGTCGCGGCGACGAACCGCAACCTGCGGGAGGAGGTGCGCGCCGGCCGTTTCCGGGAAGACCTCTACTACCGGCTGGCCGTCGTGGAGCTGGCGCTGCCGCCGCTGCGCGCCCGGCTCAGCGACCTGCCGCTGCTGTGTCGCCACCTGCTGCGCCGCGCCGACCACAACACCCACGTCTTCTCCGTCAGCCCCGAGGTCCAGGAGCTGTTCGAGGCCTACCACTGGCCGGGGAACGTCCGCGAGCTGGCCAACGTGCTGCAGCGGGCGATCCCGTTCAGCCAGGGCGACCAGGTCACCATCGACGCCCTCCCCCAGGCGCTGCGGGCGGCCGCGTCCACCCGGGGCACCCGGACCACCCCGTCGGGGACCGCCACCATCGCCGCCGCCAGCCTTCCCGACCACGGTCCCTCGCTCACCGAGATCCCGTTCAAGGACGCCAAGGACCAGATGATCGAGGCCTTCGAGCGGGAATACCTGCTGGACCTGCTGGAGCGCCACGATGGCAACGTCAGCAAGGCGGCCCGCGCCGCGGACATGGATCGGAAGTCCATCACCCGCCTGATGAAGAAGCACGGCATCACCCGGCCGTCGTGAATCCCGGGCCGGTCAGCGCCCCCGGAGGCGCCGCCACAGCCCGCGGCGGCGGACGGGAGCCGCGCGGACCGGCCGCCGGCCGGCCAGCAGCTCGTCCATGAACGCCCGCAGCGCGGCCGGCTCCGGCTCATCCCCGAGGTAGCCGTCCGCCAGCGAGGCCTGGAGGGCGGCGACCGGGTCGCTGAGTCGTCGCCGGGGGTCGACCAGGGCGACCAGCGGCGGGTTGCCGGCATCCGTCTTGATGGCCCGGCAGGCCCGCAGGGCGTTGGCGGTCTGGCCACGCCGGACCTGCAGGAGGACCGCCCGCGGTCGAACGGCCCGGACCGCGCGGAGCGGGTCACCCCCGGGTTCGATGGGGACCAGGTCGTAGCGGCCCCGCAGCGCTGCGGTCACCCGCAGCCGGCTGCGCGGATCCGGCAGCGCCAGCAGCACCGACGGCCGCAGCGGCTCGGTCACCGGGGCCCACCCGCCGGAGCCGGGACCTCCAGCTCGATGATCCCCTGGAGCACCTCGGCCTCGACCGGGTGGCCGGTGAACAGCTCGAAGGCGAGCGCCCCCTGGTGGACCAGCATGCCCAGGCCCGTCTCGAATCGCAGCCCCAGCTCGGCGCAACGAGCCCGGAGCGGCGGGTCCGCCATCCAGTAGTTGACGTCGACCCACACCCCGTCCCGGGACACCACCGACGGGTCCAGGGAGGCGATGGTGGGCGCGGCGCCGCCGGCGGTGCAGTTGACGACGATGTCGGCCCCCCGCGCCACCTCGGCGAAGGCCGAAGGGGTCAGCGGCCCGGCGTCGAGGTCGGCGTGGGAGAAGCGGCCCTCAAGGGCCCGGACGGCGGTGATGGCCCGCGACAGGGTCCGGTTGAGGATGGTCACCCCGCGGGCGCCGCGATCGAGCAGCGCGCTGGACACGGCCCGACCGGTCCCCCCTCCCCCCAGGATCACCGCCCGGCGGTCCCGCAGGCCCACGCCCCGGGCCTCCAGGAACCGGACCAGGCCCTCCCCGTCGGTGTTGTAGCCGGTCAGG
>RFKJ01000527.1 GCA_003694325.1 Deltaproteobacteria bacterium | reverse complement strand
TCGAGGAGGATCCGCTGCTCAACCGGGCGGCGTGGGCAGCCGGCAGCGACCGGGCCGGCACCTGGCTGGAGCTGGACGACGCCACCGCCATCCGGTCCCGGCAGGCGCTCGCCGCGGCGGGCCTCCGCTACCTCGTCCTCGACCGGACCCGGCTGGCCGACCCGCGCCTGAGCCGGGAGACGGAGACCCTCCTCGACCGGACCCTGGTGCGGGTCGCCGACGACGACGCCTTCGCCGCCTGGTCGATCGCCGCCGGCGATGCGGCGACCGACCCGTGGGCGACCGGACTCCGGGAGGCCCCGTGATCCCGGTCCTGCCGCTGCTGGGCTGCACCGCGGCACCCGTCGCACCCACCGCCGACATGGTCCACGTCGCCGCCGACCCGGTGACCCGGACCCCGTCGGAATCGGGCTACTTCATCGACCGGTACGAGTTCCCCAACCAGGCCGGCGTCCAGCCGGAGGTCTACGTAGACCTCGAAACCGCCGCCCGGCGATGCGCCGAGGTCGGCAAGCGCCTGTGTACCGCGGCGGAGTGGCGCCTGGCCTGCCAGGGGATCGACGGCAGCCGCCGCTACGGCTACGGACCGCGCCACGTCCGGGGGCGCTGTCACACCGAGGATCGCCTGTCCTCGGGGCATACCAGCATGATGGACCCCACGACCCTGGTCGCCGGCTCGGGGCGATTCCCCGACTGCCACACCCCCGAGGGGGTCTACGACCTGGTGGGCAACGCCGAGGAGTGGGTCCTCGACGACTGGCGGGGCGTCGGCGGGATGCTGGAGGGCGGCGCCTGGTACACCTGGGCCGGCTACGCCGACTGCACCGGGACCTACTCGCGGGAGCCGGACTACCGCCTCTCCCCCGACCGGGCCGTGTTCAGCGCCGGGTTCCGCTGCTGCTGGTCGGAGGCGGCCCCGACGGCGGCCGACCTCACCCCCGAACAGGTCCGGGCCGACGCCGAGGCCCGGCTGGCCGAGGCCCGCGCCGCGTCGTCCCCGGCTCCCTACAACCCCGACGACGAGGTCGAAGTCGCCCCGGGACTGTTCATGGACGTGTTCGAGTATCCCAACCGGCCCGGCGAGTTCCCCCGCACCGCCGTGACCTGGACCGAGGCCCGAGACCTGTGCGCGGCCGCCGGCAAGCGGCTGTGCACCGCGTCGGAATGGGAGCGGGCCTGCGCCGGTCCCGCCGGCTTCGAGCTGCCCTACGGCGACCGCTACGTCGAGGGCGCCTGCGCGATCCACACCGACTCCCGCCCGCGGTCGGGGCAGGCCTATGCCTGCGCCTCGGCCGCCGGCGTCCAGGACCTGGTGGGCAGCGCCTGGGAGTGGACGAGCACCCGCCTCGACGCCCGGGCCCTCGAGAGCCGCCCCGGCGAAGTGCTCCGCGAGATCCGCGGGGGCTCGTGGCACACCGACCCCGTCAAGGGCGTCTGCCGACCCGACGACGGCTACCCCGCCGCGCCCCAGGACATTCCCTTCCCCGACCTCGGGTTCCGCTGCTGCCGGGGCGAAGCCATCGCCGACCCGGTGGTGGCCCGGCCGGGCGACCTGGCCTGCCCCCCCGACATGGTCGCCGTGGCCGGAACCGCCGACACGCCGGACCTGTGCATCGACCGGTACGAAGAGCCCGATCGACCCGGCGCGATGCCGACCACCCACCTCACCCTGGACCGGGCACGGGACCTCTGTGCCCGGCGGGGACGACACCTGTGTACCGAGGCCGAATGGATGGCGGCCTGCGCCGGCGCCGCGGGTCGTCGATGGCCCTACGGCGACGAGTACGTCGCCGGGCGTTGCCAGGACAGCGGGGATGCCGGGCCCGGGGAAGGGGGCACCGCCGTCCCGTCGGGCAGCCGGGAGGGCTGCGCCACGCCGGAGGGCGTCATGGACATGAGCGGCAACCTGTGGGAGTGGACCGTGGCGGAGGACGGGCAGGGCGTGCTCCACGGCGGAGGCTGGAACCTGTCGGCCGGCCTCAACCAGTGCCGGGCCCGGGCTCGGGCCGAGCCGACCGAGGCCCGCCCCCAGTTCGGCGCCCGCTGCTGTGCCACGGCCCAGGAGGCGGCCGCCCTCCTGGGGGCCGGGGGCGGCGCGCCATGACCCGCAGCCGCCGCCTGGTGTACGCCCTGGTGACCGCCGTGGCCCTGCTCGCCGGGGTGGAGCTGCTGCTGCGGGGCCTGAGTGCGGCCACCGGGCGGGACTTCCGGGTCGACCCCCTCCCGGCCCCCGAACCCACCGCCGTGCTCTGCGAGTTCGGCGACCTGCTGCGCCTCTGCCCCGACCAGGGGCCGAGCTACGAGCGGGTGCGGCCGCTGGTCTTCGCCCGACAACCCGACCGTCCCCGGGTGGTCGCCATCGGCGAGAGCTTCGTCTATGGCCTCGGCCTCCCCACCGAGCAGGCCTGGCCGGCCCGGCTGCAGGCCCACCTCCACGACGCCGGCATCGACGCCGAGGTCCTCAACCTCGGTCGCTGCGGGACCTACGCCAGCCGGCTGATCCCCCTCGTCGAAGCCGCCATCGCGCTGCAGGCCGACGCCGTCGTCATCGCCGCCGGCAACAACGAGCACACCATGACCAGCTTCTACGCCGGCCCGGCCGGCCGCCACCCGCTGGCGGTGTACCGGATCAGCCGTCGGCTGGGGCGGCTGCAGCTCTACGGCCTGCTGGCCACCGCCATCGGGATCCCTCCCCGGGTGGAGGAGAGCCCCTCTGCGCCCCCGGCCCGGTTCGGCACCGAGATCGATGCCCAAGTCTACGCCGCCCGGCGCCGTCCGCCGGACCTGCACGTCTTCCAGCGACCCGACCTCCCACCGGGGATCCACCTCGCCTCCGCCCGGGTCACCCGGATCCTCGAACAGGAGCAGCGCCTCAAGGAGGAGATCTTCGCCGACCACCTCGCGACCATGCTCGACATGCTCCGCGAGGCCGGGATCCCGACCGTCGTCTGCACGCTCCCCCACGACCTGACCGCTCCCCCGGTGCTCAGCGGCGTCCACCGGGCTCCCGAGGCCGCGGTGGTCGCCATGATCAACCGCCTCGAGCGCCCCCCCGACGGCCGCGACCCGGCCGACCCGGCGGACCTGCTGCGCCGGGCCGTGGACCTCGATCCCGCCGTCAGCTACTTCCAGTACAAGCTCGGGCAGCACCGGTTGCAGACCGGCGCCCGATCGGCCGCCGTCGATGCCCTGCGCGCCGCCGTGGAGTGGGACCTCGTCCCGGACGTCACCCCGAGCATCAACCGGATCACCGCGACCACCGCGACGGCGCGCGGCCTGCCGGTGGTCGACCTCGCCCGCCACGCCGACGCCTGGCTGGCGGAGCCCGGCCGGTACTACCTCGACAAGGTCCACGTCAACGCCCGGGGCGCCGACGAGATCGGCGAGATCCTCGCCCCGGTGGTCGCCGACGTGCTGCCCCGGCGCTCCCCCGGGGGCGCCCGCTCCGCTCCCTGAGCCGCGATCAGCCGGCGAGCCCCGCCGGCCAGGTCGGGATCCGGTCGACCAGTTGCTGCATGCAGGCCTCGACCGGCTGGCGGGTGTCCAGGACGATGTGCTCGCCCGGCGCCAGCTCGTCCATCGGCTCCCAGCGGGCCGCGAAGTCGTCGTAGATGGCGCGGTTTCCGTCGCTGACCACGTCCGTGCGGTGCTCGCGCTCCTCGAGCCGGGCCATGGCCGTCTCCCGATCGACCCGGCATTCCACGAACCGCAGCGGCACCCCTGCCCGGCGGGCGAGCTCCCGTGCCCGCTCCCGCATCGCCCGGCTGCGGAACGAGGCGTCGACGATCACCGGCCGCCCGCTCTGGAGCACCACCGAGGCCCGCCGGAACACCTCGTCGTAGACCCGCTCGGTGAACGCCGGGTCGTAGGCCCCGGTCCAGCTCCCGTCGCCGACGTGGGTGGTCGCTGCGACGCCGAGCATGTGCTTGCGGGTCCGGTCGGTGTGGACCACCGGCGCCCCCAACTCCCGGGACAGGTGATCGGCGATGGTCGTCTTGCCCGAGGCGATGAGCCCGCCCACCGCCACCACCAGGGGGGGGATCAGGAACCGCCGCTCGGTCGCCAGGGCGAGCTTGAAGTAGCTGCGGGCGTCCCGGCGCGCCCGCCGCCGGTCCTCGGGCGAGGTCCCCGGGTCGGCCACCAGGAAGGTCGCGACCTTGCCCCGGACCCAGGCCCGGTAGCTCTCGTAGAAGTCGAGGACCGTGTACAGGTCGTAGTCGTTGGACTCCCGCGCGTACAGCCCCACCACCCGCTC
>RFKJ01000526.1 GCA_003694325.1 Deltaproteobacteria bacterium | reverse complement strand
TTGCTGGGGGGCGTCGCCGCGGGGGGGCTCGTCCCGCCGGGTGTCCTCCCGGGGAGCGGAGGCCGAGCCGGAGGGGGCGGGGCCACCGGGACCGCGGCTGCGCCGGAGCAGCCAGACGGCGAGCCCCACCAGGGAGGCGAAGGCGACCAGGCAGCAGAGGCTGCCCAGGCAGGCAAAGGCGATGCTGGCAGGGTCGGCCACGGCGAGATCCGTCTGGGCGGGAGGCTGGGCCACCGGCCTGTCTCGACCGGGGTCCGGCCGATTTCCTATCGTGCCGGCGTGGGGCAGGCCGGCGCAGGCTCGGGTCGCGGGGACATCGGGTCGCCGGGGTGGAGGCGTGCTTGTCCGCCACCGACGCCCGGTGTAAGCGGTCGGCATGTCGACCCTCCGCGATCTGCTGCAACATCCCGACCAGTGGGTCGCCCGGCTCCCGGGGTTGCTGCAGGACCCGCACGTGCTCGTGGGAGTCCTCGGGGCGATCATGCTCGTCGCCGGCAAGCGGCTGTACGGGCTCGCCATCATGGCTCCGGGGGTCGCGGCCGGCGTCATGGTGGGGCTGGCGTTCACCGAGGGGCAGGACCTGACCATGCGGCTGATGGCCTGCGGGGCGCTGGCCATCATCGCCGCCTACGTCCTGTACTCGGCGGAGCGCCTGGCCATCGCCGCCGCGGGCTCCTTCGTTGCCGTCGGCCTGGCGCGGGCCGGGGCACCCCTGGTCACCGGTGCGCCCGCGCCGTGGTACGTCCTGCTGGCGGCGGGCATCGTCGGGATCTTCTTCTTTCCTCGGCTCTATCGCAAGCTGCTCGTCGTCATCGCGCCGGCCATCGGGGCGCTGTGCATGGCGTGGGCGACGGGGCGGGAGGGGGACCTGGCCCTCGTCACCGGCCTGACCCTGCTGGGCACGGTCATCCAGCTCGTCCTGTGGTCGGGGCACCGCGACTGACGCCCGGCCGACCGCGCGCGGAGATCAGTCTCCCGACAGGGTCGAGGAGATGGCCGCGGCAAGGTCGCCAGGGACCGTCGTGGTGGCGACGTAGGTCAGGACGCCGTCCCGGTCGATGACGTAGTGGCGGGGGTTGCGGGCGAAGCCCGTCCCGGGGGGGCTGTAGGCGTCGCGGACGCTGTCGTCGCTGTCGGTGAGGATGGTGTGGGTGATCTCCAGGCGGTCGCCGAGGTCTCGGGCGTGGGACTCGGGGCCGGAGAAGACCCACAGCGCGACGAAGTCGGATTCCTCGTCGAAGGTCTCGCGGAGCATGGCGTCGGTGTCGGCGACCTCGCTCTCGCACGTCGGGCAACCCGACTCGAGCAGGCCGAGGAAGGCCACCCGGCCCGACAGGTCGTCCAGCGTCCACACGTTGCCGTCGAGGTCCTGTTCCACGAAGTCGGGAGCCGGGTCGCCCGGCTGCAGTCCCTGGGCCCCGGTGGTGCCGACCAGGACGACCTCCTCGTCGGGGTCGTTGGTGACCAGGGCGAGGTCGGTGACGTCGTCGGGCAGGTCCCAGACCGTGCTCTGGCCCGTCTCGAGCGTGTAGTCCCCCATCTCGCCGAAGGTCGGTTGCAGGACGAGGAGTTCCGGACCGTCGTTGCGAACCGTCAGCTCGGCTCCTTGCAGGGCCTGGGTGGGGAGGCGGACCTCGGGAGCCTCGTGGCGGGCCAGTTCCACGGCGAAGGGGGTGTTCCAGTCGACCACCCAGGCCCGGACCCCGGTCATGCCGTCCGAGGGCCGGCTGTCCGGGTCGGCGACGACCGCCATGGCCGATGCCGGCGCGGGCTCGCTGGCAAAGAACCGCAGCGCCGCGGGATCGGCCGCGTCGAGAACCAGCAGGTCGGTCCAGGCGCCGACCAGGACGACGTCGCCGATGACGTCGACGGCCCGCGCCGAGCGACCGTCGGCGTAGCTCGACAACAGCACCGGATCGGTGGGCTCCCGGCTGACGAGGCTGACCCCGCCGCTGCCACAGGCCACCGCCAACCACGTCTCGCCCAGGGCGACATCCCGACAGGTCCCCGGCAGCTCCAGCCGGCTGACCCGGGTGGGGCCGTCGCTGGTGAGGTCCCAGGCCTGGATGTCGTCGTAGGTGACCAGCCACAGCGTGTCGCCGTCGAGCAGCACGTCCTGGACCCCGGCCTCGGTGCTGATGCGGACCGCGTCGCCGGGAAAGCCGGGGTCCGTCTTCCGGCCGACGGCGGCACCGTGGTGGGCCATCCCCCAGGCGACCCGGCTCCCGTCGCAGTCGACGCCGGTGGTCACGGTGTCGGCGGTGTACGAGGAGGCGATCTCCACGCCGGTGGTGCCCACCACGAGCTCGTAGAGGGTGCCGTCGCGGTTCGTGCCCCAGGCCTCGCCCTCCGGGGTCCCGCAGACCCACTGGATGTTCCAGATGTCGGTGCTGCCCAGCAGCACCGGCTCGGGTCCGGCCACGTCGAAGGCCCAGGCGCCCCCGTGGGTGGTCTGCTCCTGGCCGACCAGCAGGAGGAACTCCCCGACCCGCGCCCCGTCGGTCAGCTCGGCGGCCGCGCCCCCGAGATCAAAGTTGACACCGGGGATCACCGGGTCCTCGTAGGCGGAGTCCCCGCCGCCGTCACCCACGCCTCCCCCGTCGAGTTCCCCGTGGCCCCCGGCCCCTCCGTCGGTGACCGGTGGGGCCGTGTCGTCGGCCCCGGTGGTGTCGGCGGATGGGGTGCAGGCGAGGATCAGGGACAGGAGCATGGCGATCCGATGACCGGAAGGCTGACGGGTTGCAGCCGGTCCCGGTAGGCTGGCAGTGTGGATGAACCTACCCTCCGTCGCAAGCTCCGGGCCATCGAGGCACTCCATGATGGTGCCACGACGGAGGGCGAGCGCCGGGCCGCCGCCGAGGCCCGGGCGCGCCTGGTCCGCCGGCTGGTGCGGGTCTCCGGCGCGCGCCGGCTCCACGTGCATGCCTGCTTCCGCGCGGCCGCGGCCATGGGGGAGGCATCGCCGCCGGTGCTGGACGACAGCCCGGGCGCCGAGCTGCCGACCGTCGCGGAACTGCTGGCCGTGCTCGCCGCCTGGCGCCTGGAGCTGCGGAGCGCCCGCGAGGTCGAGCGATGGGCCAGCCGGCTGTGTGACCGGCTGCTGCTGCCGTCGGTCGACGTGCACGATCCGCGTGCGGCCCGGGTGGAGGTCCTGCTCCAGCTCGCGGCGATGCGGCGCCAGCCCCTGTGGCCGGCCGACATCGACGAGATCGAGCGGTTCCTCCGGGCCGAGCCGGGCGAGGCCGCCTGGCGGGTCTGGTTCACCTGGCTGGCGGGCATCGACTGGGAAGCCCGCCGACAGGCTTGTCGACAGGCTCGGTGATCAGATCCGGACGGTCCCGCGGACGTCGAAGCCGAAGCGGTCCGTGTTGCCGGCCCAGTCGTTGAACATCTCCTTGCCGCCCCGGATCTTCCAGTCGCTGTCGATGGTGAGGCACGAGCTGATCCCGCCACGGGGACGCATGATCATCATGCAGCGCAGGCGGATCGGCTCGTAGACGGCCATCAGGTCCTCGTAGACCACGTTGCAGAGCCGTTCGTAGGACACCACGCTGTCTCGGAACGCATCCTTGTAGACCTTGAGCGACTTCAGCTCGATGGTCCACTTGTCCGGGTAGAAGGTCAGCAGCATCTCGCCGAAGTCGGGCTGCGACTTCACGCCCACGAAGGTGAACTCGGGGATGAGGATCTTCTGCTCGTAGGCTTCGGAGGTGGGGTTGGGAATCCGCTGCAGCAGGTGGGCCTTGCTCCAGTGGGAGTTGGGGAGCAGGCGCATCTCCTCCTCGGCCTTGGCTTCCCGCTCCAGCCGTTCCTTGCGGAGGGTGGCGAAGGCCTTGCGGCGCAGGTCGGGGTCGAGCTTGCGCAGGCCCTGGAGCACCGAGGCATACAGCTCGTCTTCCTCGCGGGGGGTCAGATCCTTGGACATGTTCACTCCGGTTTGCTGCGCCGACTAACCCGCGGAGGCGGCGGCGGGTTCGCCGGCAGGCGGCTTCGGCGGCCCGTGTCGGCGGCCCGTGTCGGCGGCCCGTGCCGGCGCCCGGGGTCAGCCGTCCCCGGGCCGCAGCTCGGCGAAGGCCCGCAGGAAGTTCTCCCCGAGCGCGCCGCGGATCCGGTCCTCGGTCCAGCCCCGGTCGAGCATGTGCTGGACCAGCCGCGGGTAGCACTCCCCCCCCCAGAGGTCGGGCGGGGGGACGATGGCGCCGTCCAGGTCGCTGCCCAGGGCGACGGCATCGCGCCCGGCGACCCGCTCGACGTGCTCCATGTGTTCCACGACCATCGCGCCGTCGCGAGGGCCGCCGGGCCGGGCCAGGAAGGCGGTCGAGAAGATGATCCCGATGACGCCGCCGGTGTCGGCGATGGCGCGCAGTTGTGCATCGGAGAGGTTGCGCCAGTGGGGGCGCACCCCGTCGACGCCGGTGTGGGTGGCGATGAGCGGCTGGGTGCGGTCGTGGACGTCGAGGACGTCGTCGAAGCTCACCGGGTGGATGTGCGCCAGGTCGACGAAGGCCCGGGCGTCGTTCATCTGCTCGACGAGGCGGCGGCCGGCCGCCGTGAGGTGCCGGTCGCGACGCAGGGCGGCGGCCGGACTGCTGGTCGCACCGAGGCGGGAGCTGGTCAGGTGGACCAGCGTGGCCCGCAAGACGCGGGGGTCGGGCAGGCTCCGCCAACCATCGGGAGCGGCGTCCAGGGCGTTGGCCCCCTGGATGCTGAGCAGGACGGCGTGGGCGCCCCGAGCCCGGGCGGCCCGCCAGGCGGCGTGGTCGCCGCAGATCTCCAGCCGGCCGTCGCTGCGGGCCACCAGCTTCTGGAACCGGTCGAGGTTGGCCAGCAGGGCCCGCCAGCGCCCTCGGGCGGTCCGGAACGGGTTGGTGGTGATGGACCACATCGCCGACGACAGGCCCCCGTCGGCCATCCGGGGCAGGTCGAGGTGGCCGAAGAAGGCGCGTCCGAGCAGGGCGCGTCGATGCCGGCGAAGCGGATCGTAGCCCCACAGGCGGTGTGGAATGAAGGTGTCGACGTGCAGGTCGACGACCTCGGCGCTGCGGGCCAGCGCGACGGCCTCCTCGCTGACGCCGAGGTCGCGGGCGAGCTGCGCCGGCGGGATCGTTCCCGGGGGCTGAAACGGGCGCGGCGCCAGGGACACGGGCATGGGTGGGTGGGGGAATCGATCGAGAAGAACCACAGGTTCAACCCACGTCAACATTGCTTGACTTTTTCTTGACAACCGTCGTAGGCTCGTCCCAGCCTGGAGGCTCCGATGAACGACATCAAGCACACGGTCGAGGACGCCGTCTCCCTGCCTTCCCCCCACGATCCCGGGCTCGACGGGGGACCCGGCGTCGACACCGGTCCCGGGTTCGACCTGGAGCGGCTGGAGTACTACCGGCAGCTCCACGCCCGCCACACCCTCATCGCCCGGATCGCGCTGCTCACCGTGATCGTCGGCATGTTGGGGGCCAACATGTGGCTCACCCAGCGCAACTACCACTCCATCGTGGTCAACATGGACCAGACCCGCCTGGCCCAGGATCAGCTCATCGACCAGCAGGCAGCGCTGGCCGACGAGCAGGCGCGGCGCTTCGCGGCACTGGAGGCCCGCATCTCGGCGCTGGAGTCCCGGCCCGAGGCGGTGGCCAGCGCCGAGTAGCAC
>RFKJ01000525.1 GCA_003694325.1 Deltaproteobacteria bacterium | reverse complement strand
CGACCCCTCCTCCACCGCATCCATGACCGTCGATCTCAACGAGCTTCGGACCCGCCCCATCGCCGAACTCGTCGATGCCGCCCGCGGGTATGGCATCGACAACGCCGCGGGGCTCGGCAAGCAGGACCTCGTCTTCGAAGTGGCACGCCGGCAGGCGGGTGCCGGGGCTCGTGGCGAGGGGGTCCTGGAGATCCTCGCCGACGGGTTCGGGTTCCTGCGGTGGGCGGACGCCAGCTTCCAGCCCGGTCCGGACGACGTGTACGTCTCTCCCTCCCAGATCCGGCGGTTCAACCTGCGGACCGGGGACACGATCCGCGGGCGGGTGCGGGCACCCAAGGAAGGCGAACGCTACTTCGCCTTGATCAAGATCGAGGCGGTCAACGGCCGCTCTCCGGATCTCGAGCGCGACAAGCTGCTGTTCGACAATCTCACGCCCGTCCTGCCCGACGCCCGGCTGGACCTGGGCGGCCCCGATGCTCCCATGGCGGCACGGCTGGTCGACCTGATCTGCCCGCTCGGGCGAGGGCAGCGGGTCGCGCTGGTGGCGCCCCCCCGCGCGGGCCGCACCCGGTTGCTGCAGGACATCGCCGAAGCCTGCAGCGGTGACCCCGGGCTGCACGTGATGCTCGTCCTCGTCGACGAGCGCCCCGAGGAGGTCGTCACCCTCCGCCGATCGGTGCCGGCCGAGGTCCTGGCCACGACGGTGGAGGAGCCGGCGGCCCGCCACCTGCAGGTGGTCGACATGGCGATGGAGCGGGCCCGCAGGCTGGTAGAGCAGGGAAGGGACGTGGTGGTCCTGCTCGACTCGTTGACCCGGCTGGCCCGCGCGGGCAACGCCGCTGCCCCGGCGGGGGGACGGCTGCTGCGCGGCGTGATCGACGCCAGCGCGCTCTACCGGGTGCGGCGGACCTTCGCCCTGGGGCGACGGCTCGAGGAAGGCGGCAGCCTGACCGTCATCGCCGCGGTCCACAGCGACACCGGGGCCCGGATCGACGAGGTCGTCGCCGACGAGCTGTCGGGGCTCGCCAACGCGGTGATCCGGCTCGACGGGACGGCCGCCAGCCAGGAGTTGTGGCCGGCCATCGACGCCGCGGCCTCCTGGAGCCGGTCCACCGAGCGCTTCCTCGATGCCGGCGAGTCTGCCGGTCGCAAGGCCCTCCGGGCGCAGTTGTCGGGAGAACCCACGGCCGACCTGGTCGCGCTGCTTGCCCGGCTGCAGGACAGCCCCGACAACGGGGTGCTCGTCGAGGAGGTACTGCGCCGTTCCGCGCCCGTCTCGGCGGGGGAGACGACCGGCCCGCAGGGGCGACGGCGCCTGGGTACCGCGACGGCCTGACGGTGGGCCGCCGGTCCCTTGACAAAGCGGTGCCGGCGGGCAAATAGAGCGGGTCCAGGCCGGGGGGCGATGCCGCGGGCGCCCGCGCGCCCGCACGCCGACCGGCTCACGCAGGAGCACCCCATGAAGAACGACATCCACCCCCACTACGGCGAGTGCACCGTGAGCTGCGTCTGCGGCAACACCTTCACGACCCGCTCGACCCTCGACTCCATCAAGGTGGAGATCTGCAGCGAATGCCACCCGTTCTTCACCGGCAAGCAGAAGCTGGTGGACACCGCGGGTCGGGTGGAACGCTTCATGCGCAAGTACGGCATGCAGGCCGACTGAGTCGCGCATCGGCTGCATCGGTCCGGGCCGGGTCCCCGCGTTCGGGGGGCGAGGTGAAGCCCCCGCCGGAGGATGCGCGGCGGGGTGGCAGTCCGGCGTGGGATCGGGCGTGGTCCGGATGGGGGCCGCCGGGCCCGGCGGAAGTCGCCAGCGGGTCGAGCCCGCGCCGGTGGCGGGTCGGCCCCATCGTGCCCCACGATGTCGACCCGGGCGGTCGGTGGCGGGCCGTTGAACCACCCGCCGGTCGCCCCGGGTTCCCGGTGCGGGAACACTCCCCGGGGTAGATGCCCGACATGGCGGCCCTTCCGGCCGTCTCCTTCAGGCTGGAGGCTCCATGTTCCAGAGACTCGATCAGGTCGAGGCCCGCCTGGCCGAGCTGGACCAGGCCCTCATGGATCCCGCCACGCTGAGCAATCGGCGCCGGATGCGGGAGCTGACCCGGGAGCGGTCGCGCATCGTTCCCGTCGTGGAGCGCTGGCGGGAACTGCAGAAGCTCGAGGAGGAGCTGGCCGGTGCCCGGGAGCTGCTGGCGGACCCGGAGTACCGGGACATCGCCCGCGCCGAGATCGCGGAGCTGGAGGAGCGGATCCCGGCGCTGAAGCAGGAACTCAAGCTCGCCCTGCTCCCGCCGGATCCGTTCGAGGGTCGCGACGTCATCCTCGAGATCCGCGCCGGGACGGGGGGGGACGAGGCCTGCCTGTTCGCGGCGGACCTGCTGCGGATGTACACCCGCTATGCCGAGTCGCAGGGCTGGAAGGTCGAGCTGATCAGCGCCTCGGAGATCACCGTGGGCGGCGTCGGGGGGCGCACGGCGGTCGGCTATCGCGAGGTGATCACGCAGATCTCCGGCGACGACGCCTACACCCACCTGCAGTGGGAGTCCGGGGTCCACCGGGTGCAGCGGGTGCCGCTGACCGAGACCCAGGGGCGGATCCACACCTCGGCGGCGACGGTGGCGATCCTGCCGGTCGCCGACGAGGTGGAGGTGGACATCGCCGACAGCGACCTGCGCATCGACGTGTACCGGGCGAGCGGTCCGGGCGGACAGTCGGTGAACACCACCGACAGCGCCGTCCGGATCACCCACCTCCCCACCGGGCTGGTGGTCACCTGCCAGGACGAGAAGTCGCAGCACAAGAACAAGGCCAAGGCGCTCAAGGTCCTGGCGGCGCGGCTGCTGGAGAAGATGCAGGCCGAACAGGACGCCGTGGAAGCCGAGGAGCGCCGCTCGCAGATCGGCAGCGGGGACCGGAGCGAACGGATCCGCACCTACAACTTCCCGCAGAATCGCCTCACCGACCACCGCATCGGGTTGACGCTCTACCAGCTCGACCGGATCGTCGAGGGAGACCTCGACCCGGTGATCAGCGCGCTCAATGCCGAGTTCCAGGCCCGGATGCTGGCCAGGATGGACGATGCCGGGGCATGATGGCGGTTCGGGAGGCATCATGACGTTGCTGGTTGCCCTGGCCCTGTCGCTGCCGATCGCCGTCCAGGCGGCGAGCACGACCCATCCCCATCCCCACCAGGGGATCGCTCCCAAGTTCGACAATCCCCAGCCGTCCACGCTGACCGCAGAGGAGATCGCCGAGCTGAAGGCGGGCCGGTCGGTGCGTCGGCAGGTCCGCACCGAGGGGGGAGGACGCGGGATCTCCGTGATGGACGTCGCGGGTACCCCCGCCCAGGTCTGGGCGGTCATCGATGACTACGAACGCTACCCGGACTGGATCGATCACCTGGAGGAGTGCGAGGTCTACAAGCGGGAGGGGACCGAGGTCTACGTCCGGTTCAAGCTGCGCATCCTGGGCCGTGACGTCGAGTACTTCATCGACCACGAGCGGCGACCGGACCTGGGGTGGGTGACCTGGCAGCTCGACTACAGCCGGGAATCCGACATCGACGACAGCACCGGGTACTGGTTGGTGTACCCCTCCCCGGACCAGCCGGGCAAGACCCGGGTCGAGTACACCGTCGACCTGCGGCTGAAGGGCTGGATCCCCGGCGTCGTCGAGGACCTGCTGGCCAACAAGGGCCTGGACCAGGCCACGGCCTGGGTCAAGGCCCAGGTCGAGGGTTGAGGGGGGACTTCGCCGAACGGCGAGTCCGCCAGCGGCATGATCGGGGAGCGCGCGCGGCCGTCGCGCCGACCGACGGCCGCCGTGGGATAGGGTGGGGGCGACCTCTCCCGCCGAGGAAGTTCATGCGTTTCATCGCCCTCATGCTGCCCGTCGTCCTCTCCCTGTCGGCCTGCAGGTCGCCGTTTGCGACGGCCCAGGAACAGGACACCATCGAAGCCTACGAGGCCTTCCTCGAGGCCAACCCCAACAGCCCCTTCGTCACCCAGGCCTCGCTGCGCCTCGAGGAGCTGTACCTGGAGAAGGCGCGGTCGGAGAAGACCCTCGAAGCCTACGACGACTACCTGGCCCGGTACCCCGACGGCAAGCTCCGCGACAAGGCGATCGAGGAGCGGCGCCAGTTCCTGTTCGAGTGGGCGTCGGAGCAGGACACCCCGGAGGCCTGGCAGAAGTTCCTCGACGAGTACCCCACCGGTGACCGCAAGCTCAAGCAGGAGGCGCGGCAGCGCCTCAACATGGCGAAGCACCGCGACATCGTCACCGTCGGCCCGGTCAGCATCGAGCAGGTCAACCTCGCCGAGAACCCCGATGGTCCGCTGGACGGGTGGGGCTTCTACGCCGACGTCACCGTCGGCGGGGACCGCGAGGTGGAGAAGCTGGTGATGGAGGTCGCCTACCTCGGCGCCGACGGCCAGGTGCTGGACACCCGGGAGTGGCCGGTGGTGGCCCCGGCGCTGCCCGGCAACCTCCCAGTCGAGGAGGAGTTCAAGATCCCCATGAAGCCGGGGGAGACACGGACCTTCGAGTGGACCACGGGGGATCTGCCGGCGGGTT
>RFKJ01000524.1 GCA_003694325.1 Deltaproteobacteria bacterium | reverse complement strand
GTGCTGGTCACGACCCGGTCGGGCGCCGCGGGGGGCCGGCCCCCCCTGCGCGGGGGCGGCGATCCCCGGAGGTCTCCGCTAAGGTCGGCACTTCGCCGAGCCTGCTCGCCGAGCCTCCTCTCCGAGCCCCCCTCCGAGCCTCCTCTCCGAGCCCTTCCGCGTGTGGAACCTCCTGCCACCCCCGGTGCTCGCGCTGCTTGTCGGCTGCGCCGGCCCGACCCCCGGCGATGGCGGTCCCGATGGATGGGCCGAGGATGGCGGCGCCGACCCGGCCGTCGCGGAAGCACCGACGTGGTCGGTGCACCCGGAGATCGTGACGGTGCTCGAGGTCACCTGGACCCAGCAGGAGGCCGTCCAGGCCTGGGTCGAGTTCCAGGATGCCGACGGAAACTGGCTCGCGTCCCCGCCGCAGGCGGGCACGGCCGGTCGGCACACCGAGGTCCTGCTTGGGCTGACGGCCGACCAGCCCACGCAGATCCGGGTCGCCGTCACCCGCGACGATGGCAGCACCGAGCGCAGCGAGGCTGTCGCGGCCCGCACGGACCCGCTGCCCGATCCGCGGCTGCAGCCGCTGCTGACGGCGTGGGAGCCGGAGGCACTGGATGACGCCCCCTACGTGCTCGGCAGCATCGAGATCAACGACACGGACTATTACTGGGGGCCGTTCACGGTCTTCATCGTCGACCGCCAGGGACGCATCGTCTGGTACCACCAGACGGGCGACGACGACTGGACGTTGTTCCCGCGGGTGGCGCGGAACGGGAGCCACGTGCTCTACGAACGCGGGAAGTTGCTGGCCTTCGGGTCCGACCCGGTGCCGACGGTGCAACGCCGCACCCTGGATGGTCGGCAGGTGGAGGACATCGCCCTGGACCACCTGGGCTTCACCTACGACGAGTTGCCCGACGGCAGCATCATCTTCGACGACTACGCCACCCGACCCGACCTGTTGCTGTCCGAGCAGGCCCCCGACGGCAGCCGACGCACGCTGTGGGACTGCACGGCCTGGATCGGCGATCGCTGTGGGGGCACCTGGTGCTGTGCGCCCAACGCCATCATCTACCGACCGGAGTCCGACTCCATCCTCTGGTCGATGTGGGACAGCGACGCGGTGGTCGAAGTGGACCGGGGGACCGGCCAGGTGCTGCGGCACTGGGGCATGCTCGACGGCGCCTGGGACTTCGACCCGCCCGACGCCGGCTTCGACAAGCAGCACTGGCCGAATTTCACGCCGGCGGGCACCCTGCTGGTGAGCACCCACACCATCGACGGTACCGCCCACCGCTTCCGGGAATACGCGCTCGACGAGGACGCCGAGGTGCTGCGGCAGGTCTGGTCCACCGGCGAGGGTGTCGACCTGTTCCCCATCCACCACGGCGAAGCGGTGCGCCTGCCCGGCGGCCAGACCCTGTTGAACTACGGCACCGAGGGGGTGATCCGGGAGCTGGGCGCCGATGGCTCGCTGGCCTGGGAGCTGGCCTGGGAGCAGCCCTGGATGCTCGGCCACACCTCGCTCGTCGACGACCTCTACGCCCTGAACACCGGCTGGTAGGCAGCCGCGTCTCCCGCCGTCGCTTTTCCCTTCGACGCCGGCCGCCATCGGGGTACGGCTGCAACGCACCTCGGTCGTCCCGCCACCGAGGGCTCGTGACTGGAGGTGAGCGTGCTGCGCTGGGGAATCATCGGAGTGGGTCGAGCCGGGAAGGCCCGGGCCCGGGCCCTGGCTGCGGATCCGCGGGCGACGGTGGTGGCCGGTTGGCGCGGCGACCTGCGCCGGGCGGGCATCCCCCCGGCTCGATCCCTGGCCCACCTCATCGACGGCGTGGAAGCGGTGGCAATCTGCTCCCCCGATGTCACCCACCCCCAGCTCGTCCGGGCCTGCCTGCGGGAGCGGCGCCACGTCCTGGTGGAATTTCCCCTCGCCGGCACGACCAGCGTCGCCCGAGAGCTGCTGGACGGGGCGCGCGAGGTGCAGCGGGTGCTCCACGTCGAGCACATCGAGTTGCTCAGCGGCTCGGCCCGTTTCCTGCGAGAAGCCGCGCGGGGCCGGCGGCTGACCGGCGGCAGCCTGACCTTCGTCGGCGCCCGACGGCGGGGCATCTACGGCATCGCCCACGCCAACCTGGCGCGGCTGCATCGGGTCGTCGACGCGATCGGCCTGCCGGACGCGGTCCGGGTGGCCGAGCGGGGGCCGCGGTTCCTCCGCGGTGCCCTGCGGTTCGGCGACGTCGAGCTGAGCCTGGACCTGTCGCAGTCCGACGACGTCCCGCGCCAGACCCTGCTGTCGTTGACCTTTGCCGACGGCACCCTCGAGCAGCGCGACCGCGCGGTCTTCCAGGACGGCAGGGAGGTGGCCCTGCCGGAGCTGGCTCCCCTGTTCGAGCAGGACCAGCTCTGCGCGACCGCCCGGATCCTCGACGGCGCGGCCCCCTACGTCAGCGAAGAGCGGCTGCTGGAGGTCGTCGCCCTGGCCGATGCCCTGGTGCGGGCATCCCCGGGTGGGGATTGGGAGCCCTACGTGCCGCCGTCGCCAGCGGCCTGACGCCGTCGGACCAGTCCCAGCAGGCCGAGCACCCCGGCGAGGACGCCGGGCGAGGGGTTCCCCCCTGCGGCGCAGCCGCAGCCGGCCCCGTCCCCGGCTC
>RFKJ01000523.1 GCA_003694325.1 Deltaproteobacteria bacterium | reverse complement strand
GCGCGGCGACGTGGTAGCACTCGGGCTCAGCCGGGCCAAGGGCCCGTCCAGGGCCGATCATGCAGAACCTCCTCGCTCCCCTCGCCCCCCTCGCCGCGGCGCTGCACGACCTGGGAATGGTGCTCTACGTCGGCCCGATGGTGGCGTTCACGGTGCTCATCGCCATGCACCGACGCCTGCACCCCATGCAGCCCTGGGATGTCGTCCGCACCTACCGGGCCTGGGGGGCGGGACTGGGGCTGTCCATGGGCGCCTGGGTGCTGGGCCTGCTGCTCGGCTACTACATCGAGCAGGGCGCGTTCGTGTGGCGATTCGACTCGCCGACGGCGCGGTGGACCACGGCGCGCTTCCTGGTGTTCCTGGCCCTGTGGGCGTGGAACCTCCGGGTCGAGGTGTGGAGCCTGGAACCGCTGCGTCGCCTGGACCAGGATGGTGTCGTCGCCGACCCGGCATCCTATGCCGCGGCCACCACCCGCCTGGTCCGCGACATGGCGCTGCAGAGCGTCCTGTGCCTGGGCTACGTGCTGATGGCGTCCAGCTCCTGACGGCGGGCAGCACCCGGCACCGGGCCCGCCCGGGGGGCGGATGCCGCCCGACCCCAGCCCCGGGTCAACGCCGGCGCAGGTCCCGCAGCAGTCGGGGGCCGATGATCGCCAGGATGATGGCGTTGGCCAGCAGGAATGCGCCCCAGGTCATCGGCGTGAACCGGAAGGGCGGGGGCTGGACCTCCGCCAGGGTGACGCCGACGCCCGCCAGGTGGGACATCGAGGTCGGGCTGATCGGGTTCATGGCTGCTCCGCTGGGGTGACGCCGAACTCCGCCAGTATCCGCTCCGTGTCCTGTCCGGCGGTCGGTGGCGGCATCGCCGCCTCGCGACCGGCGCCGGGAAACGGCGGCCGGACCCTGCGCCCGGCCCCTTCGCCGACGATGCTGCCGCGGGCACGGTGCAGCGGGTGTTCGAGCACCTCCGCCGGCTCCAGCACCGGCGTGACGCAGGCGTCGGCCAGCGCCGTCGCCCACTGGTCGCGCGGCCGGGTGGCGAAGGCGGCCGCGAGGTCCTCGACGGTCAGCTCGACCTCCCGTCCCAGCGCATCGCGCAGCCCCGCGCGGAGTGCTTCCTGGAACTTGGGCTCCAGCGCGGCGACGGCGACGATGCCCCCGTCGGCGCAGCGGTACATCCGGTAGAAGGGCAGCCCGCCGGTGAGCGCCTCCCCGCCGGGCACCGGCGGGCTTCCGCAGGCGGTCGCGGCGAGGTGGGGCCCCACCAGGGCCAGCAGGCCATCGGTCAGCGACACGTCCAGCCAGCGCCCCCGCCCGGTGCGGGCCCGGGCCACCAACGCCGCGGCGATGGACAGCGCCCCGGTCAGCGCGCCCCCGGCGACGTCGGCGAGTTGCAGCTCGGGCGGGTCGGGGACCCCGTCGTGGCGCGCGCCCAGCGCCAGCGCCCCGGTCAGCCCCGCGTACCCCAGATCGTGCCCGGGCCGGTCGCGCAGCGGGCCGTCCTGGCCGAAGCCCGACAGGCTGGCGACGATGAGCCGAGGAAACCGCTCGACCAGCCGATCCGGGGCCAGGCCCAGCCGGGCCATCACCCCGGGTCGATACCCCTCCACCAGGACGTCGGCGTGGGCCAGCAGTCCCAGCAACGCCTCCCGTTCGGCGTCCGCCGAGAGGTCCAGGGCGATGGACTCCTTGCCGGCGTTGAGGGCGGCGAACCAGGCGCCGACCCCCTCGGGGGTGTAGGGCGGCATGTGGCGCGACCAGTCGCCTCCCCCGGGTCGCGGGTCCTCGACCCGGATGACCCGCGCGCCGAGCCCCTGCAGGTACCAGGTGCACAGCGGGCCGGGCAGCAGGCGGGAGAGGTCGAGCACGACCACCCCGGCGAGACTGCGCGCGCCCGTCACGACGGCTCCGATGTCAGGCAGCGTTGGAGAGGATGCCCTGCAGCCGGAGGGCGAGGCCGATGTCTCCCGACAGCCGCAGGCGCCCGTCCAGGAAGGCGTCCCGTGCGTCGACCACGCCGTTGATGATCCCCATGAACACCACGTCGGCACACCGCACGGTGCAGTCCTTGGGACCCGGAGTGATCGGCCCCACGGAGGCGTTGCGGCCGATCCGGGCCACCTGCCAGTCGCCTCCCCCGGGCCCGGTGATGGCAAAGGCCACGGTCACGTCCGGTGGCAGGGCATCCGCCACCCGGTGCAGCAGGTGCCGGCCCATGATCTGCTCGAAGAACTGCCGCGGCGTCGATTCGACCCGCCCGGCCGGGGACGGAGCGGCAGGGGTGGGCAAGGGCATGGTCTGGCCTCCGAGGTCACCGGGCCCGGTTCGACGGGCACGAAGCCACGCGCGTCGGGCATCCCGGTCGTCCCGTCGGCCGCGGCCTGGGATGGAGCCGGCGGCCCGGCGGGTCCCGTCAGGATAGCGATGACGCCGTTGTCCGTCAATGCCGATCCGAAGGTCGCGATGCCCGAAGCCACCGAACCCGAAGTCCGCCTGCCCCGACCCATCTTCGTCGTCTCCGACGGCACCGGCGAGACCGCCGAGAAGCTGGTGCGCGCCGCCCTGCTCCAGTTCAACGACGTGCTGGTCCACGTCCGCACCTTTCCCAACGTGACGTCCGCCGGCCAGCTCGGACGCCTGTTCCGCCTCGCCGCTCGCGAAGGAGCCATCGTGGTGACGACGCTGGTCCGGGCCGACATGCGCCAGCAGGCCGCGAGCCTGGCCGCCGACCACCACGTCACCACCATCGACGCCATCGGCAGCCTGCTGGGCCAGTTCTCCGAGTTCCTCCGCGCCGCCCCCGAGGGCGTCCCCGGCCGCATGCACCGGGCCGACGAGGCCTACTTCAACCGCATCGCCGCGGTGGAGTTCACCGTCAAGGCCGACGACGGCAAGGAGCCGCGCCTGCTGCCGGCCGCCGACATCGTCCTCGTCGGGGTCAGCCGCACCTCCAAGACGCCGCTGTCGGTCTTCCTGGCCCACAAGGGCTACAAGGTGAGCAACGTCCCGGTGGTGCTCGGCCAGCCGGTTCCCGAGACGCTGTTCCAGTGCGACCAGCGGCGCGTGTTCGCCCTGACCATCGCCCCCGACAGCCTCCAGCAGATCCGCCAGCAGCGGGTGCGGACCATGCGCATCCCCGGCCGCTCCAACTACGACGACATGGACTACATCCTCGCCGAGCTGGAGTTCAGCGACGAGCTGTTCCGGCGCAACCCGACCTGGCCGGTCATCGACGTGACCCGGAAGGCCGTCGAGGAGACCGCCGCCGCGATCATCGAGATCCTGCAGGAGCG
>RFKJ01000522.1 GCA_003694325.1 Deltaproteobacteria bacterium | reverse complement strand
GGGGTGCTGGTGGTCGAGCGTGCCGAGCTGCGCCCGGCGGTCGGCCGGGGAGAGGCGGCGTCCCGGGTGGCCGACATCGGCGGGCGGTTCGCGCTGATCGCCCGCCTCCGCCGAGCCCTCGAGGGACGGGGCTATGCCGAGGCGGACACGCCGCTGCTGCTCGAAAGCGCGGGCACCGACCCGTTCATCGACCCGATCCCCGCCCGGCTGCGGGCAACCTGGAACCCCGTCGCCCCGGCGGGGACCGCCTGGCTGCACACCAGCCCGGAGCTGGAGCTGAAGCGGCTGCTGGCCCTGGGGTTCCCGGCGATCTACCAGATCACCCATGTGTTTCGACAGGGAGACCTGTCACCGTGGCACGAGCCCGAGTTCGCCATGGCGGAGTGGTACCGGGTGGGCTGGGGCGCCGAGGAGCTGGCCGCCGAGGTGGTCGAGGTGGTCTGCGACCTGCTGGGACGCGCGGCGGACTCCGTCGCGGTGCTCACCATCGCCGAGCTGTGCGAGGAGCATGTCGGGGTCGACGTCCTGGCGTTGCAGGAGGGGGACGCCCTCGCCCGGCGCATGGGGTGGCCGCCGGAGCCCTTCGTCCATGCCTTCTCCCGGCTGTGGGTGGAGCGGGTGGAGCCGGCCCTGGCCGACCGGGGGGTCGTCCTGCTGACCCGGTGGCCGGCGGCGCTGGGGATGCTGGCCCGCTGCGACCCGGGGGATTCGCGGGTCGCCCTCCGGTTCGAGTTGCTCGTCGACGGGGTGGAACTGGCCAACGGCTTCGAGGAGCTGACCGATCCCGTGGAACAGCGGGCTCGGTTCGAGGAGGACCTGCGACTGCGGGCGGCCGAGGGACGGCCGGCCATGCCCATGCCGGAGCGCTTCCTGGCGGCCCTGGAGGCAGGGGTCCCGCCCTGCGCAGGGGTGGCGCTGGGGGTCGACCGGCTGGCGGCCCTGGCCGTCGGGCGGGATCGGCTGGCCGCCTGCCTGGCCAGCCCCGCCGAGGAGCGCTTCGCCACGCAGATCGGCCCGCGCCGGCCCGCGCCCCCGGCCCGGGACCCGGCTGGGCGTTAGGACAGGCTCCTCGTCGCCTCGGAGGGGTGGCCTCGGGCCGCCCGCTCCGACCGACCGTCCCCTCCGTCGGAGTCCCCGATGAAGCTGACCGGCCGCATCCTCGTCCTGACCGACGATCCCGCTGTCATCCGTGCCCAACTCGATGGGGACGACCTGCCGGTGGACCGGCTGCTCGGTCCCGACGCCCCACCCCTGCACTACGGCGTCAACACCGACGCCATGATCTCGGGGGCGGCCTGCACCCTCGGCTACACCCCGGAGATCCTGGGGCCGTACTTCCTCCAGGACTTCAAGGAGGTGGTTGGCCACGACGAGGTGCGGCGGGGCGGCTTCCAGGTCATCGTCGGCGGGGACGCCTACGGAAGCGGCAGCTCCCGTGAGGTCGCGGTCGTCGCCCACCAGGGGGCGGGGATCGAACTGGTCGTCGCCCGCAGCTTCCAGCGGATCTTCCAGGAGAACATGGTCTACGGCGGCATGCCCTTCACCACGGACTTCGGCGTCCTGCAACGCCTCGTGGCGGGAGAGGACGTCGACGTCGCCGAGCTGCACGACGCTCTCCCGCCGTTCTTCCGCCAGGTCGCCCACGCCGGTGGCCTGCTGGAATACGGCAAGCAGTGGCTGTCGGGGCAGGTCCGGCCCTGGTATGAGACGGAGCGGCCCACGGAGCCGATGACGGTCATCGAGAAGATCGTCGCCCGCAAGACCTGGCGCGGGGGAGGAGAGGCCGACGCCCGCTTCGGGATCGGCCACGTCCGGCCGGGCGACCAGGTGCTCTGCCGGACCGGTTTCCGAGGCATGCACGAGTACACGGCCGGCATGTGCATGGCCCTGTACGAGGAGGCCTTCGGCGACGACCGGGTGTACGAGCCCGACCAGGTCGCGGCCTTCGAGGATCACTTCGTGCTCATCGACCAGCCGACCGTGCCGGAGACGGTGAAGCGCAGCCGGTTGGAGCCGGCCCGCCGGCTCGCCCGGGAGATGCTCGACGCCTGCGAGCAGCACGGCCTGCGCCTGCACGGGCCGGGCCGACCGCTGCCGGCCGGCGTCTGCCACCGGATCGTGGTCGAGAGCTACGCCCGGCCCGGCGACATCGTGGTGCTCACCGACAGCCACAGCCCCACGGCGGGGGTCCTCAACGCCTTCGCCTTCGGCGTCGGGTCCACGGCGATGACCTTTGCGCTGCGGACGGGCCTCATCCCGGTCACGGTGCCCAAGACGGTCCGGGTGGTGGTCCGGGGCGATGCCCGCGGGGTGTTGTCCCCCAAGGACCTCGTGCTGCACCTCATCGGCGACCCCTACTTCCGCGAGGAGCAGTGGCGGACCCTCCCCACCGACACCTGTGTCATCCAGCTCGGAGGGCCGGGGCTGGACCAGTGGAACGTCGACGAGCTGTCGGTCATCACCAACATGACCGTCGAGGGCGGGTTGATGACCGGCGTGGTCGAGCCCTGCAAGCCGCTGCTCGAGTTCCTGGCCGAGCGTCGGGGAGGGGACTGGAGCGATCGCATGGTCCACCCCGATCCCGACGCCCGCTACGAGCGGGTCATCGAGTTGGACCTCGACGAGGTCCCGCTGACGGTGGCCACGCCCGGCGACTCCCGCAACCGCCGGGCGTTGACCGATGTGGGGGATGTCGCCATCCACAATGTCGTGATCGCGAGCTGCACCGGCGGCTCGCTGGCCGATCTCCGGGCGGCGGCGGCCGTGCTCCAAGGGCGGCGGCTGGCCGACGGGGTCCGGTTGACGGTGACCCCCTCCTCCGACGACGTGGCCCGCCAGGCGCAGCAGGAGGGTCTCCTGCAGCTCTTCTCCGACCTCGGCGCGGTGGTCACGCCGCCCGGGTGCGGCTCCTGCATCGGCAACGGCCCCGGGGTGCCCCTGCCGGGGGAGACGACGGCCAGCACCACCAACCGCAACTTCGACCGCCGGATGGGCGGGCCGGGACCGGTCTACCTGGTCAGCCCGGCGGTGGCTGCGGCCAGCGCGGTCACCGGTCGGCTGACCGATCCCCGGTCCCTGTAGGCGCGGGAGCCGCGCCCGCGCCGGCGTCGCCGCCCACGGGGGTCGGCAGGGGGCCGAAGTGGGCCTCGGGGTCGGCGAACCAGCGCTTGATGGTGCGGACCATGAACGCCGCGTGGGACCCGTCCAGGATCCGGTGGTCGAAGGTGGCGAAGATCGGCAGCACCTGCCCGACCCGGACCTCGCCGTCCTCGACCACCGGCACCTGGCGGACCTCGCCCACCGCCAGCAGCAGGGGGACGTGGCTGTAGGGGACCAGCGGCACGTAGGCCTCCTGGAGCCCCAGCGAGCCGATGTTGGTGATCATGACGCTGCCGACG
>RFKJ01000521.1 GCA_003694325.1 Deltaproteobacteria bacterium | reverse complement strand
CTTCGGCCTGACCCACACCGTCACCGCCGGCATCGTGTCGGCCAAGGGGCGGTTCATCGGCGCCGGTCCCTACGATGACTTCATCCAGACCGACGCCAGCATCAACCCCGGCAACTCCGGCGGCCCGCTGTTCAACCTCAAGGGAGAGGTCGTCGGCATCAACACCGCGATCGTCCCCTACGGCCAGGGGATCGGCTTTGCCGTGCCCATCAACCAGGTCAAGGAGATCCTCGACGACCTGAAGACCACCGGCACCGTGGCGCGGGGGTGGATCGGCATCGGGCTCCAGCCGCTGGACGAGGACCTGGCCGAGCAGCTCGGGGTCGACGAGGGCGTGGTGATCTCGCAGGTCTACCCCGACAACCCCGCCGCGAAGGCCGGTCTGCGGGCCGGTGACGTCATCGTCGAGCTCGACGGCGAGAAGGTCGACGAGACCGACGAGGTCGTCCGCGCCATCGGCGCGCGGCGGCCCGGTGACGTCGTCAAGCTGGGCATCATCCGCGACGGCAAGGAGAAGACCATCAAGGTCGAGCTGGGCCAGCGGCCGGACGAAGAGGACATGGCCACCCGCAGCTTCCGGGACTGGCATCGGGACGGCGGGTCCCCCGACCACGATGAGGGCAGCCCGCTGGACGCCTACGGGTTCCGCGTGGAGAAGCGCAAGGATCTCGGGCACGGGGGAGACAGTGGCCTGGTGGTCACCGCCGTGCTCGGCGGCAGCCCGGCCGCCGGCCGGCTCGAGGTGGGCGACCGGATCAAGGAGGTCAACCGCCACGAGGTCCGCAGCGTCGACGACATCGAGCGCTACCTGGGCGAGCACGACGACCACGCCATGCTCGTGGTGGATCGGGACGGTGCGGAGACCCTGGTGGTCCTGTCGCTGGACGACGATCGCGAATAGGCCATGCATGGAGGGTCTCGTCGACCTTCCCGGTCCCTCCTCCCCATGCCGAGGCGGCCCCCGGCCGGGGGAGGGACCGCCACCCCCCCCCCGGTGCCGCCCGCACCGGCGCGCGTCGGGATCGGGGGGGCGACGGGCGCCCCGGGCCGGCGCCCCACCGCCGGCCGGCCCGCGGCGTCGACCTGGACAGGTTCTGGCCTTGCACTGAACACCTGTTCCGGTAACCATGACCGGGTGCCTCCTCTCGTCCACCCGCGCATCGTCCTCGCCCGGCTGCAGGCCGAGCTGCGCCGCCCTGCCGGGCAGGGCCACGTCCGCCGGGCCGACATCCAGGCCCTGATCGTCTACGTCCAGCGCTGCCTGCGGGTCATGCCCTGGGTCCGCCACGCGCCGGGGTGTCAGCAGTCCGTCCGCCAGGGCCGGGCCGTGGCCTGCACCTGTGGCCTCACCGCCGCCTGGCGTGGCGAGGGTGGCACCGACAGCGCCCCTCCCGACGCCCAGGTTCCCGCACCGCTCCTCGACCCCGACGCCGGCTGCTGATCTGGCGCCGCGCCCGCGGCGTAAGTAGACCGCCCCTCCACGCAGGAGCCCCCATGGACGCCACCGCCTGGCGAGAACAGGTCGAAGCCGCCGTCGAGACCGCCGACCGGTCGATGCTGCAGGTGCTCGCCGGCATCGCCCCGCCCCCCGGCGACCCCCTCACCGACCTGCTGCGCTGCCGCATGCTCGCCGCGCTCGGCCGGAACGACGACGCCGCCCGCGGGTTCCCCGAGCTGTCGGCCGTCGAGGCCGACCCCCGGCTCCACCGCGCCTGGGCGGTCACCGCCGTCGACCTCGCCCGTCGGGGGGTCATCCCCAACCACTGGGGACTCGGACGCGCCCTCATCCGGCTGGCGGCGGCGGCGACCGAACGCGACGCCGAAGCCGACGCCCTCGACATCCTCGAACAGCACGTCCACGCCGCGCTGGCCCGCGGGGCGGTGGCCGTGGCCCGCCGAGGAGTCGCGCTGTACCGCCTCGTCCACGACGAGGAGGGCAAGCTGGCCGCCGGCATCTCCCGGCGCCGCCTGCGGGCCGCGAAGCGGGTGGGCGACGCCCTGGCGCGGGCCGTGGACGCGGCTCCGGCCCCCGCGGTCGAGTTGCCCGACCGGCCCGCCGACGTCCACCGGCTGCTCGGTGCCGATCCGGAGTCCGGCATCGCCACCCTGGAGGCGGCGCTGCAGCGCTGGCCGGACTCGGTGCCGCTGCTCGAAGCGCTGGCCCATGCCTGGACCACCCTCGACGACGAGGCCGCCGGCATCGAAGCCTTCCACCAGGCCGCGCGGAGCCGCCCCGACGACGTCGACCTGGCCGCGGCCTTCGGCTGGTTCCTGCTCCGCGGCGAGCACCGCGCCCTGCTGGACGAGTGGGTCCAGGACCACATGCTCGCCCACCCCTCCACCGACATGCAGGCCCGGGGCCACTGGCTGCTGGCCCGCGCCCGCCTGGACCGGGCCGCGACCGGGGCCGCCCGCGCGTCCGTGCAGCGCATGCTGGCCCTGCAGCCCGACAGCCTGCCCGGCCGCCACCTCCTCGCCCGGATCCTCCGCACCGAGGGCGACCTGGCCGGGGCGCTGTCGCTGCTCGACGCCATCGCCGCCGAGCACCCCGACGACACGTCCAGCGAGTGGCACTGGGACCGCATGGAGGTCGCCACCCTCCTGCAACGCTGGGACAGCGTCCGCGACTCGGCCGCGCGGCTGGGCATGCCCCTGTCCCCCGGCGACGCCCCGGTGGACGAAGCCTGGTCGCGATGCCGGGTCCACATGGCCTGGGCCACCGGCGACAGCCGGGTGCAGCCGGCCATCCGCACCGGCCCCGTCACCGCCCGGGTCATCGGCCTCGACGCACCGGACGCGGTCCAGCGCTACGGCGACGTGGTCCTCATCCGCGCCCGCCCCATGGGCGACGAGGCCCACCCCGAGGGCCCCCTGTTCGAAGCCCTCCAGCGCATCTCCGCCGGCAACTACACCGTCCGGGCATTCGACGGCCGGGACCCGGGCGAAGAGCGCCTGCGCGAGCTGGGGCACCGCCTGGACGCCCTGGGGCTGCCGATGCAGTGGTGGGTGCTGCCGACCCGCGGTCCGGGTGGAGAGACCATCCACGTCCGCGTGGGCCTGCCGCCGGGCGTGGACGAAGCCGCCATCGCCCCGGCGCTGGCCGAGGTGGAGGCGGCGCTGCGCTGAGCGCCTGCGCAGGATTTCCCCCGGGCCCGCAGCTCCCCATCCGCGTTCAATCCTCCACCGGCCCGATCCGATAGATGCTGCCGCTGCCGTAGTCCCCGACGTAGACCCGGCCGTCGGCATCGCGGCCGAAGGTCGAGATCAGCAGCCCGAAGCTGCCCAGCCGCAGGACGTCGGCATCCTGGCCGGGAGCATCCGGCAGGCGCAGCGCCCAGATCAGGCCCTGGACGAAGTCCCCGACGATGTACCGCCCGGTCAGCGCCGGGATGTCGTCGGCGAGGCAGACGTAGCCGCCGGTGATGGACGCGCCGACCTCGTGGCTGTACTCGAAGACCGGATCGGTCAGGGTCGGATCATCACACGACGCCACCTCGGGGGGAAAACAGTGGCGCCCCTCTCGTCGGCTCCACCCGAGGTTCGCCCCGGGCGGGACGAGGTCGACCTCCTCCCACCGGTTCTGGCCCACGTCGGCGACCACCAGTCGCCCCTTCGGGTCGAAGGAGAAGCGCCAGGGGTTGCGCAGCCCGATGGCGAAGGTCTCCGGCGGGACCGGGCCGGTCGTCTCCGGGGTGGGCACCACACCCTGCACGAAGGGGTTGTCCGGCGGCGCCGACCAGGGCCGCCCCGGCCCCGGAACGTCGACGTCGATGCGCAGCATGCTGCCCAGGCGGGTGGCCGCGTTCTGGCCGTGCCCGTGGGGATCGGCCCGCCATCCCCCGTCCCCCAGGCCGATGTACAGCCGGCCGTCCGGGCCGAAGGCAAGCTGGCCGGCGTCGTGGTTGCCGTAGGGCTGGGGCTCCTCGAGCAGCACGACCTCTCCCGAGGCCGTCCAGGTGTCGGGATCGACCACGAAGGACGAGATCCGGGTGCGCGTCGGGCCCTCAGCCGGGTTGTAGTCAACGAAGATCCGCGGGTCGGCGGGCCAGCGCGGGTGGAAGGCCAACCCCAGCAGGCCCAGCTCGGAGCGGGTCGCCACGTCGAGGTCCAGCAGGCGGTGGCGCGCTCCGCCGACGACGACGGTGGCCCGTCCCGACTTCTGGAGGACGACCATGGCGTCGCTGCGGCCCGGCGGGAACTGGATGTCGGTGACCTGGGGGAAGCCCTCGGCCACCTCGACCAGGGTCACGGCCAGGGTGTCGCCCGGTACGTCGGGGACGTCGAAGCGGGCGGTCGGCCCGGTGGCCGCCGCCTCGTACGACACGGGCACGACGTCCACGAGCAGCGCCCGCACGGGGTCGCAGGCCAGCAGCAACGGGGCGGCACAGAGCATGGCCCGCCCTATCCCGTCCCCCTCCACCGCCACCAGCGGCACGACATGGGCGATGATGGCGGTCCAGGAGGAGGAACCATGCCCACCCTCGCCCTGCTGACGTCGGGGGGCGATGCCCCCGGGATGAACACGGCCGTGGCCGCGGCGACCAAGGTGGCCGTCGGCCAGGGAGCCGAGGTGCTGGGGGTGATGGACGGCTACGAAGGGCTCATGGCCGGCCGGATGGAGGCGCTGGACGCCCGCCGGGTCGACGGGATCTGGCACCGTGGCGGCACCGTGCTGGGGTCGGCCCGCAGCGAGCGCTTCCGCACCCCCGAGGGCCGGTCGGAGGCGGCCCGGCAGCTCGCCGCCCGCGGCGTCGACGCCCTCGTCGTCATCGGCGGCAACGGCTCGCTCACCGGCGGGCGCCTGCTGGCTGCCGAGCACGGGGTGCCGGTCATCGGGATCCCCGCCAGCATCGACCACGACCTGGCCTGCACCAGCCACGCCCTGGGGGTGGACACCGCGCTCAACACCATCATCGACGCCTGCGACCGGATCTCGGACACCGCCCGCAGCCACCATCGATGCTTCGTCGTCGAGGTCATGGGCCGGCAGTGCGGCTACCTCGCCATGGCGGCGGCCATAGGCGCCCAGGCCGATGCGGTGCTGTTCCGCGAGCAGGGCAAGGACGAGGAGACCCTGGCGGCCGAGCTGTCGCGCCTCATGGTCGAGGCCGTGCGCGACCGGGGCAAGAAGCGCCTGCTCATCATCAAGGCCGAGGGGGTCGAGGTTCCCACCGAACGCATCGTGGCCCGGCTGGAGCAGGCCAGCGCCGAGCACGGCCTGGGGATGGGCGTGCGCACGACGGTCCTCGGCCACGTCGTGCGGGGGGGCAGCCCGACCTTTCGCGATCGCCTGGTCGCCGGCCGGCTGGCCCATGGGGCGGTCTGGGCGGCGCTGGCAGCCCCCGACGAGGTCCGGGCAGCCGCGGCGCGCGAGGGCCTGATGGTCGGCTGGGAACCCCGCGAGCCGGGCGGCACCGCCACCCCCGACCGCAGCGTCCGGCTCTTCTCCCTGGACCGGGTGCTGGAGCAGACGGACGCCCTGCTCTCCGGCGCCCACCCCACCACCCGCAGCCGGGTCCGGCTGCTGGGGGCGGTCCAGGGGGTGCTGGCGCTCTGACGGCCCCCTCGGTGGGGCTCGCCCCCGACCCATCGCACGGCGGTCGGGTCGCCGGCGTGGCTGGAGCGCCGCCGACGGTGCCGCCGGACCGGTCCCGGGGACGACAGGTTGCCTCCAGGCCCTCGCGGGG
>RFKJ01000520.1 GCA_003694325.1 Deltaproteobacteria bacterium | reverse complement strand
GCTGTCGGTGGTGGGGGCGCGGGCGGCGGTGGGCGGCATGATCCAGCTCGCCGTCGTCGACCGGGAAGCGCAGGTCAAGCTGGGCGCGCACCTGATGGACATGTCGGTGGACCAGGGGGTCCGGGTGCGCGCCGGGGGGCGGCTGGTGACGGCGCCCCTCGGGCTCGCCGGGGTCTGCGTGGGGCGACGGACCATCGTCGGCGCGGGGCTGCGGGTCGCCCCGGGGCGGGCACTGCCCCCGGGGCTCTCCATCGTGCCTCCCCTGGGCGAGGTGGTGCAGCGGATCCCCGATGGCCTGCAGGGGACTGTGACCGTGTCCGACGGCCGGCTCGTCCCCCTGGAACGGTGACGGCGATGTCCTGGGGAGACCCGGCCCTGTCGGCCTTCCTCGCCGCGGCCTACCTCGGGCTGCTCTCGATCCTGTGGCTGCTGCTCTGGGCGGGCGTCCCCCACTGGGGACGGAAATGGATGCTGCAACGCCCCGAGGGGCCTCCCCCCGATGACGGCCCGCGGGTGAGCATCTGCGTGCCGGCGCGGGACGAGGCCGACAACATCGCCGCCTGCGTGGCGGCCGCCCTGGCGGTGGACTGGCCCTCCCTGGAGGTGGTGGTCGTCGATGACCAGAGCAGCGACGACACGGCCGCCATCGCCCGGGCGGCCGCGGGAGACGACCCCCGGTTCGTGCTGGTGCGCGGCACCCCGCCGCCGCGCGGGTGGGCCGGCAAGCCGTGGGCCTGCGCCCGGGCCGCCGGGGAGTCCACCGGTTCTCTGCTGCTGTTCATCGACGCCGACGTCACGCTGGCCCCCGAGGCGGTCCATGCCCTGGTGGCCGAGCTGCAGCGGCGTCACCTGGCCTTGCTGAGCGCGTTCGGGAGTTGGAGGCTGGAGACCTTCTGGGAGCGGGTGTTGATCCCGGCGGTGGGCTGGCTGATCCGCGGGGTGGTCGACCTGGACCGGGTCAACGATCCCGGCCGACCGGAGAGCTTCGCCAACGGCCAGTGCATCCTGGTCGACCGGGCCAGCTACGACTCCCTGGGCGGCCACGGCGTCGTGGCGGACCAGGTGTTGGACGACGTGCGGCTCGCCGAGGCCTTCAAGCGGCGGGGGCTGGCGACCGGGCTCGTGGTGGCGCCCTGGCTGTTCGAGGTCCGGCTCTATCGAAGCCTGGGGGAGATCATCGCCGGGTACAGCAAGAACCTCTACGAAGGGCTGGGGCGTCGTCCGGTGCTGGGGCTGGGGGCCGTGCTGTTCATCGGGGTCGGGGCCATCCTGCCCTTCGTCGGCCTCCTCGGGGGAGGCTTCGCCCGCCTGGTGCTGGGGTGGGGCGTGCCGCAGGCGCCCTGGCTGGCCTGGTTTGCGGTGATCTGCGGGCTGCAGGTGGCGTTCCGCTACCGGATCGAGCGCCGCGACAGGCGCCCGGGGGGCGTGGCCTGGGCCCACCCGCTGGCCAACCTCATCCTGGCCTGGATCCTGCTCCGTGCCGTGTTCTCGATGCAGGCGACCTGGAAGGGGCGACGCTTCGTCGATGGGCGGGCCCAGCCCGATTGACCGATCGTCGGGCCTGGCGGGTCGGGCGGAGCGCGCCGCCGGGCGGGACGCGGGCCCCCGGGACAGGCAGGCGTCGCCTGCCCGCGAGCGGTGGCGAGGAGCGCCGAACGAAGAACCGCCGACCCGGGTGGGTCGGCGGTTCGAGGAGATTGGAGCGGGAGACGGGATTCGAACCCGCGACATCCAGCATGGCAAGCTGGTGCTCTACCAACTGAGCTACTCCCGCCCGGCGGAAGCGCTGCGCTTTTAACGCCTCGCGAGAACGGCGCAAGCAATTCTTGTCGGGGATGCGAATCGCCGGGGAGCCGGGGCGGCCAGGGACGCTGGAAAGCCGGGACGGACCCCGGCCCGCCCGGAGGCCAGGCGCCCCTGAACACGGCGCGAACGTCGTTGCGGAGAGGCTGGCCGGGCTGGTAAGGTGGCGCCCTGGTGCGACCCTGTGGCCCGAGGTGTGCCCATGTCCCTGTCCCGCTTCTTCGTCCTGGTGGCCCTTGCCGCCATCCTGCCGGTCGCCTGTGGGGACAAGGGCGAGACCGACAGCGGGTCGGGTGGAGGCATCACCTCGGATGGCGGGGGCGGTGGCGATGGAGGGACCGTCGGGGATGGGGGCGGCACCACCTCGCCCGACGCGGATGGCGACGGGGTGACGGTCGCCGACGGCGACTGCGACGATGGCGATCCCGACATCCATCCTGGTCGCGAGGAGGAGTGCGACGGGATCGACCAGAACTGCAACGGCGTCGTCGACGAGGGCTTCGGTGACGCCGACGGCGACACCATCGCCGACTGCATGGACAGCGAGGACTGCGACGGCATCGACAACGACGGTGACGGGCTGATCGACGAGGACTTCCCGGACGACAACGACAACGGCATCCCCGACTGCTCCGAGGACGAGGTCTGCGACGGCATCGACAACAACGGCGACGGGACCGTCGATGAGGGCTTCGATGTCGACGGTGACGGCTACACCTCCTGCGGCGACGACGAGACCCGGCCCGACTGCGACGACGACAACCCGACCATCTACCCGGGGGCCGAGGAGCTGGCCGCCGACCTCGTCGACAACGACTGCGACGGCATCGTGGACGAGGGTGACTGGGGCGTGGGCGACCTCTACATCACCGAGATCATGAACAACCCGCGCAACGTCATCGACCTCGATGGCGAGTGGTTCGAGGTCTACAACGCCTCGGGCCGGGACGTGGTGCTCAACGGGCTGGTGATCACCTCGACCATCGATGACGACTACCACCAGGTCACCGGGGACGACCTCATCTGGCTGCTGGACGGCGAGCACTTCGTCTTCGGCGCCAACGGCGACCCGCTCGTCAACGGCGACACGCCGGTGGACTACGTCTACGTCTCGGCGGACGGCGACGATGCGGGCCTGCCCGACGTGCGGCTGAGCAACGAAGCCGATGACATCGTCCTGATGATGGGGGACCTGATCATCGACCAGGTGGCCTGGGACGACGGGGCATCCATGCCCGATCCGCAGGGTGCCACGATGACGCTGGACCCGACGGTCTACGGCGACACGTTCAACGACGACGGCGACAACTGGTGCGAGGCGCAGTGGCCCTGGGCCACCCTGTCCGACGCCGGTTCCCCGGGGCAGACCAACGAGTACTGCTGGCCCATCGCCGAGGCCAGCTACGACGCCGACGCCAGCACGCTGATGATCTGCGACACGCTCTACCTCGTGGGCAGCGGCTCCTACGATCCGGATGGCGCCGAGATCACCTACGAGTGGGAGCTGGTCTCGGCACCGGCCTCCTCCGAGAAGACCACCGCCGACATCCACGAGGTCGACGATGCCGACCCGTGGTTCATTCCCGATCGGGCCGGCGAGTACATCTTCTCGCTGACCGTCTACAACGGGGTCGAGTACTCCGCCCCCGACTTCCTCGTCGTGGAAATCGAGGAACGCGACAGCAACGAGAACCCGGTGGCGGAGGCCGGGGACGACCAGTACACCTCGGACACGGCCATCTGCAACCCCATCTCCTACGGCGCCTACTACGAGTGCCTGACCTGCGACGACACCGAGTTCTCGCTGGACGGGACGGCGTCCTGGGACGCGGACGACGACGAGATCGTCCACTACCACTGGGAGATCACCGGTGGCGACGGCACCGGCGAGATCGCCGATCCCGACTCCGCGGAGACCACGGTGACGGTCAGCGGGGCGACCCCGGACTACGGCGACTCGGCGACCGCCACCGTCGAGGTGACCCTCACGGTCACCGACTGCCTGGGAGCCGAGGGCAGCGACACGGTGTTGCTGACCTACGAGTGCATGGGTTCCTGAGCCCGGTTGGCCGGCACCGACCGGCACCGCGCTGTGTTCGCCGTGCGGTCAGTCGTGGTCGGCGGGCTCGCCCTGTTGGGTCGGGTCACCGGCGGCGACGTGCAGCTCCTCGACCAGCGCGGCGAACTCGGCCTGGAGCGCGGCGTTCTCCGCCCGGATGGCCTCGGTGCGGGCGACGATGTCGGCGGCGGCCGCGGCCCGGGCCGCCGGATCGTCCAGGTCGCGGGCCGCCGTGGCCTGCTCCTCCAGCTCGATGGCCATGCTCTCCAGGCGGCTGGCCCGCTGCCGGAGCTGCGCCACCTCCTCGG
>RFKJ01000519.1 GCA_003694325.1 Deltaproteobacteria bacterium | reverse complement strand
CTCGCAGCGCCTTCATCCACGAGGGCAAGACCACAGTGGCGCACGGCGGGATCGCCATGGAGGAGGTCATCGTCCCCTTCGTCAGGGTGGAGCGAGGGGGATCATGACGAACGGCCACGGCATTGGGATCGACCGCCGCCTGGACATCGAGTGGCTGGACGCCGTGGCGGGACAGGTTGCCGCCGGAGCTTCCGAGCCCGAGATCCGCTCCTTCCTGTTCCGGCTCCTCGACGGGGTGGTCGCCGGCAAGGGCCGCCGCGGGACGGCCTGCCACAAGACGGTGGGCGTCCTGTCGCGAACCTGGGTGAACGTGGCCCCCGCCTCGCGGAGCCTGCGCGATCGAGGCGCCAAGTTGCTTCCAACCCTGGATGCCGAGCAGCGAGTCGCTCTGCACTGGGCGATGCTGACGGCCGCCTACCCGTTCTTCCGCGACGTCGCGACGAACACCGGCCGGCTGCTCGCGCTCCAAAGCAACCTGGCCCTGGCTCAGCTCACCCGTCGCATGCGCGAGAGCTGGGGAGACCGCTCGACGATGACCCGAGCCGTGCAACGCGTGGTTCGCTCGATGGTCCAGTGGGGCGTCCTCGTGGACAGCGCGACGAGGGGGATCTACGAGCAGTCCGCGAGGACCATCATCGCTCGACCTCCCGTCGGGAAGCTGCTCCTGGAAGCCCTGCTCCTGCAATCCGAGGAGAAGAGCTTGCCGTTTGAGCACGCCCTGCGGCATCCCGGCTTCTTCCCGTTCCACATCGAGTTGCGAGCTCATCAGCTCCGCAGGTCGGATCGGTTCGACATCCACCGCCAGGGGCTCGACGTGGATGTGGTCGCCCTGGCTCGACCCAAGACCCAGCAGGAGGCCGCGCAGCCGTGACCCCGTGTGGGGGTCGCCGCGCCTCGGCCAAGAGGAGTGAGCGTAGATGGGCCACATCCGCCTCGGCAAGCTGCCACGAACCCGCCGCTGGAAGGAGGTCCTCGACCTCATCGGCGGCGGCGGCAGCGCGGCGGCTGTAGCCTCAGCGACACTCGACGCTGCTGACCAGGAGCTCCCTTCCGCCGCGAATGACCCCGGGGTCCTTCGCTCCTTCTGGCTCCTCACCCAGCTTCCGGACGCGGCCCGCAGCGACAACTTCGTCGAGGCGCTTCGGTCCCTCGGGCTCAACGTCTCGGATGCGCCGACCACCACCGAGATCGTCACGGCGTTCACCGAGGCGGTCGATCGCCACGTCGACTCCCATCGGGCGCGCACCGACCTCGGCGAGATGGCCCAGATGGCCGCGGTCGAGACGCTGGCGAAGACGCTGCAAGAACGCACGGTCAGCCTCTTCGGCACCACACCGGACGACGTCCAGCGCGAGCTCGGGAGGCTCGCGACGGAGAAGCAGTTCGGAGCCTTCGCGCGGGACTTCTTCAGCCGCTTCACCGAGCGATTCCTCACCTACCACGTAGACCGCGAGCTGCCCCGACAAGTGGGGCCGGAGGGACGCTTCCCGAGCAATGGGCAGCGCCATGAGTTCAGCCGGGCGCTCGAGCTGCACTGCCAGCAGGCATCGAAGATCGTCGAGAGCTTCGCCGGTGGCTGGTACTCGAAGGCGCGGTTCGAGAAGGAGCTGACGGAGCCGCGGGTGGCGCGCTTTGTGGGCTACGCGCTCAAGAAGATGCGCCTCGAGCTGCGGCGGGGGGCGTCCGAATGAGCACGCGCCCCGACCGCTGGATCCTTTGCGGCGGAGCGTCCCACCCCGATGCTCCGGCCGACGCGCTGCGCCTCACCGTCGCCGGCGACGAGAAGAACCTCACGGTGGACGTGGCCGGCATCACCGACGCGCTGACCGGCCGGCTCACACCAGAGATTCGGGACCTGGTCCTCATCGCTTCCTACGTGCTCGCGGCCGACCAGGCGGTTCCCCGGGGCACGGCAGACGACACCGATTTCGGGGACAAGTGGCGCCGCGGCTTCCATTTCGTGATCGGCGTGGAGTGCCCATCCCTCTGGTCGAGCCCAACGATGACCGACCTGCTTCAGCGAACGCTCGGCTATCTCTCCGACGACTACTACACCTTCGAGTTCCAGCAGGGCGGCATCCGACCGTGCGAGCAGCTTACTTTGTCGACGCCCAAGGGCGAGCCGATTCTCTCCTGGGATCACGTCCAGGACGTCGTGCTCTTCTCGGGCGGGCTGGACTCCTTGGGCGGCGCCGTGGAGCAGTTCCTCCGTGACAAGCGCAGCATCATCCTCGTCAGCCACCGTTCGGCGGACAAGGTCTACGGCACCCAGCGATACCTCATCAACGCGCTACGCGAGCTCGCTCCAGACCGGACGCTTCCCCACGTAGGCATCCGGGTTCAGCGACACGACAACAGGCTTCGCAAGGAGCGAACCCAGCGGACGCGATCGTTCCTGTACGCCGCCATTGCCGGCGCGGTCGCCCATCTCATCGGGCGCGACCGGATCCTGTTCTACGAGAATGGCGTCGTCGCCCTGAACCTCCCGGTCTCGCGACAGGTGACCGGCGCCAAGGCCACGCGGACCGCCCACCCGAAGGTCCTCAAGGGCTTCGCGCAGATCCTGTCGTCCGTGATGGGCTCGCCGTTCGAGGTGAAGAACCCCTTCGAGCTCATGACCCGCGCCGAGGTCATCCGGCACCTCGCCGACTGCGGTGGTGCCGAGCTGATCAAGGATGCCGTGAGCTGCGCCTACGTCACGAAGGCCAGCAGGCAGCACCCCCACTGCGGGGTGTGCTCCCAGTGCGTGGACCGGCAGTTCTCCGTGCGCGCCGCCGGCCTGGAGCGTTTCGACTCGGAGCTCGGGTACGCCGTCCAGCTGGTCGACGGCGAGTGGGACGACGAGGACGCGCGCACGATGCTGCTCGACTACGTGGACGCTGCGGAGCGCTTCTCACGGTGCCAGAGCAAAGAAGAGTTCATCGGCCAGTTCGGCGAGAGCACCCGCGCGATGCAGGGGCTCTACGAAGGGATGAGCCAGGACGTCGAGCAGATCGGCCAGGCGGTCTTCGAGCTCCACAAGCGACACGGCGATGGCGTGATGCGCGTCGTGTCGAACCTGCTCGGCGACAACCCCGGGCGCCTTCTACGCGGCGAGATCAACCCGAACTCCGCAGTGGCCCTGATCTCGCGGACGGGCCTTGAGCGCTGTGGCGTCGCAGTTGCCCCGAGCGAGTCGACCGAGGTGTCCCCCTGGACGGG
>RFKJ01000518.1 GCA_003694325.1 Deltaproteobacteria bacterium | reverse complement strand
TGTCGGGTAAGTTCCGACCTGCACGAATGGCGTAACGACTTCCGCGCTGTCTCGACCCGGGACTCAGCGAAATCGACGTTGGGGTGAAGATGCCCCATACCCGCGGAAAGACGGAAAGACCCTGTGAACCTTTACTCTAACTTGACAGTGGTATTCGGTCCAGCATGTGTAGGATAGGTGGGAGGCTTTGAAACCCGGACGCCAGTTCGGGTGGAGCCGCCGTTGAAATACCACCCTTGTTGTTCTGGATACCTAACCGACGACGTCGGGACACTGTCTGGTGGGGAGTTTGACTGGGGCGGTCGCCTCCCAAAAGGTAACGGAGGCGCGCAAAGGTTCCCTCAGCCTGATTGGAAACCAGGCGTAGAGTGCAATGGCATAAGGGAGCTTGACTGTGAGAGGGACACCTCGAGCAGGTGCGAAAGCAGGCCATAGTGATCCGGCGGTTCCGAATGGAAGGGCCGTCGCTCATCGAATAAAAGGTACTCCGGGGATAACAGGCTGATAACGCCCAAGAGTTCATATCGACGGCGTTGTTTGGCACCTCGATGTCGGCTCATCGCATCCTGGGGCTGGAGCAGGTCCCAAGGGTCCGGCTGTTCGCCGATTAAAGCGGTACGCGAGCTGGGTTCAGAACGTCGTGAGACAGTTCGGTCCCTATCTTCCGTGGGCGTTGGAGAGTTGAGAGGAGCTGTCCTCAGTACGAGAGGACCGGGATGGACGCACCTCTGGTGTTCCTGTTGTCGCGCCAGCGGCACTGCAGGGTAGCCACGTGCGGAAGGGATAACCGCTGAAAGCATCTAAGTGGGAAGCCCCCCTCAAGATAAGCTCTCCCCGAAGGGCCCTCGAAGACTACGAGGTTGATAGGCCGGGTGTGGAAGCACAGCAATGTGTGGAGCTAACCGGTACTAAGTGCCCGTTCGGCTTGACCTCCTCGCTTGAGCTCATGACGCAGCGTCTACCTTCATGTCTGTGCGAATTCTCCCGCCTCGATCGGGAGAACGGCTTTGGCCGGTGACGATAGCGCAGAGGACCCACCCGTTCCCATCCCGAACACGGAAGTTAAGCTCTGCCACGCCGATGGTACTGCCGGGGTGACCCGGTGGGAGAGTAGGTAATCGCCGGCCACCCCTTCGACAGCCCCAAGGCTTCTGCCTTGGGGCTGTCTTCGTTTTGGACGGGCGAGCCGGGGCACCTGGGTGGACGTCAGGCGAGCGTCAGGCGTTGGCCGTGACGCGCTGCAGGGTCTCGGGGTCGTCGAGGAGGCGGCTGGCGCCCAGCGCCGCGCATCGCAGCGGATCCTCGGCCTGGATGACGGGCAGGCCGGTGGCGTCGCGGAGGAAGTCGACGAGGCCGCGGAGCAGGGCCCCTCCCCCACAGACGACGAAGCCGCGGTCGTAGATGTCTGCGCACAGCTCCGGCGGAGTCCGGGCGAGGGCCCGGCGGATCCCTTCGACGATGTCGTGGAGGACCGGCTGCAGGGCATGGGTGATGGTGGCGCGGGTCACCGCCACGTCGCGGGGGATGCCGGTGCCGAGATCTCGCCCCTTGACCCGGACCGCCGCCGGGTCGGGCGGGGAATCGGCAGCGGGGAGGGCGTGGCCGATCCGGAACTTGATCTCCTCCGCGGTTCGCTCGCCGATGAGGGTGTTGTGGTGCTGCTGGACCGCAGCGACGATGGCCCGGTCCATGTGGTCGCCGGCCGCGTGGATCGACGCGGTGACCACCTCGCCGCCCATGGAGATGATGCCCAGCTCGGTCGTCCCTCCCCCGATGTCCACCACCATGTTGGCCGAGGCCTCGTGGATCGGGAGGCCCGCCCCCAGCGCCGCGGCGGTGGGTTTGCCGACCAGGTGGATCTCCCGGGCGCCGGCCTTGCGGGCGGAATCCTGGATGGCCCGGCGCTCGACGTCGGTGGTGCCCACCGGTACGCAGACGATGATGCGGGGTTTCACGAACGGCTTCTGCCCGAGGGCCTGCTCGACCGCGGTTCGGAGGAGCACCTCGGCCAGGGCGAAGTCGGCGATGATGCCGTCCCGGATCGGGCGGACGGCCTGGATGTGTTCCGGCGTGCGGCCGACCATCCGGCGCGCCTCGGTGCCGACGGCCACGACGTGCATGGAATCGCCGTCACGCTCGACGGCCACGACCGAGGGCTCCTCGACGACCAGTCCCCGCCCGCGCACACAGACCAGCGTGTTGGACGTCCCCAGGTCGATGGCGAGGTCGTGGCCGAAGCGGCCGAGCGCCTGGTCGAGCACGGGGTCAATCGCCGAAGGTCTTGATGTTGCGGATCTCCTCGAGGGGTGCATCGATGACGGCGGCGATGTGCTCGGCGTGCCCCTTGAGGGGAGCGTCCCCTGCCTTGATCACGACGCGCCTGCCATCCCGGGTCACCGCGACCACTTCGAACATGGCGTGCTCACCGCCGAAGACGTACTCGATCTTCTCCACGTCGTCGAAGTTGATCCGCTCGGTGGTGGTCTCGGCTGCCGTGGTCCGGGTGACGACGATCGATTGGGTCTCGGCATCGACGACGATGCGTTCCGCGGCGTTGTTGTAGTAGAGGTGGGCGAAGGCGGCGGCGCCGACGACGGCCATGGCGACCAGGAACCCGAGCATGATGACCATTGGGTTGGTCTTCTTCTGGACGACTTCGTTGAAGTCGTGGAAGCAGTGCTTGCACACCGCGGCCGCCTGGGGAACCTCCGCACCGCAGCTCGGACAGGTCTTGGTCGCCACTTCGTCTCCTCCGTACCGGGGTGGGTTCCTGGCGGCGCCGGTCGACGGCCCCGGCACAGTTTGCACGCTGGGAGGCTTGTCTACGCGACACCTGTCCCAGTGTCAACCTGTCGTGGCCGGCAGGCGCGGCGCGGCGGACGGCGACCGGGGGGGCAGGCCGTTGCCTGCTCAGTCGGCTGCGGTCGGCTCGTCGGCTGCGGCAAGCAGGGCGGCGTACCGGGCCAGTGCCGGGAGCAGCATGGGGAGGAACAAGGGGACCTGGGACTTCGGCGCGGAACGGCTGTAGCGCTTGAACACCCGGCGGCCGACCTTGAGGATGGCGGCCGGCTCGGCGGTGGTGCCG
>RFKJ01000517.1 GCA_003694325.1 Deltaproteobacteria bacterium | reverse complement strand
GGTCGGGGAGGGTGGCGGTCCAGCTCAGCACCCGCGCCAGGAGCGCGGGCATCGCCACCGCCCAGCCGGCGGCGGCCAGCTCCAGGAGTCCGTACCCGCGGGGAGGATGCCGCCACCGGTGCCGGCCGGCGAGCCCCCCGCCCAGGCCCAGGCCTCCCAGGTAGATGGCCAGGGTCAGGGTCAGCGCCAGGCCGGTGCTGCCGAGGGCCAGGCTCAGCCGTCGCAGCCAGACCAGCTCGCACAGCAGCGCGCCCGCCCCACTGACCGCCAGCAGGGCGGCCAGGGAGGCGGGCGGCATGGAATCGGAACCGGACGGGCTGGACGAACAGCGCTAGGCGAGCTGGTCCAGCTTGCGGCGGAGCCCCTTGCGGTCTTCCTTGAACCCGCCGGTCTCGGCGGCGGCCAGCGCCTCCTGGAGGTGCCGCCGGGCGCCCTCGGTGTCGCCCCGACCCTGCAGGATCTCGGCGACCAGCTCGTTGGCGACCATCACCTTGCGCAGGTCCTTGGCCTGGGTGGCGGCGGGGATGGCGTCCCGCAGGACCTGTTCGGCCTGGGCGGTCTCGCCGATCTGCTTCAGGGCGGTACCCAGGTTGAACAGCAGCTCCTTCTGGAAGCCGACGTTGGTGGCATCCGCCAGCTCGCGGGCCTGCTTGAACAGGCTGACCGCCTCGGTGGCCCGTCCCATCATCAGGTTGAAGAAGCCAAGGTTGTACAGGTCGATGGCGACCAGCTTGTCGAACTTGAGGGCCCGGGTCAGCTCCAGCGTGCGCCCTCCGTGCTGCAGCGCGGCCTCCCAGTTGCGCAGCGCGGCGTGGGCCTGGGCCAGCAGGGCGGTGGCGGCCCGCTCCCGCACCGGGTTGCGCAGGGCCTGGGTGATCTGGACCACGCGGGCGAGCACGTCGGCGGCCTTGCTGTGCTGGCCGCTGATCAGCAGGGTCTCGCCGTAGTTGAGCCCGGCCTCGAGGGCGAGCTGGGCCTGCCCGGCCTGCCCGGCGATCTCGTTGGCCTTGCGGAAGTGCTCGGCGGCCTGCTGCAGCTTGTTGCGGTCCCGCCGGGTGGCGAGGCCCCGCACGTACTCGGCGTGGGCCTGGATCGGGGGGACCGGGGCGAGCTTCTCGGCCTGCTCGACCTGGGAGAGGGCGGCGTTGGGGCTGCCGTCGGCCAGCTCGATCATCGCCAGGTGTCCCCGGACCTCGGCCTGCTTGAGCTTGTCGTCCAGGGCGGTGAACACCTTGAGGGCGTCGTTGGCCCGGTCGCGGGCCCGGTAGATGTCCTGGCGGCGATGGTCCAGGCGGCTGCCGGCGAACAGCAGCCAGCCGGTCATCGGGCGGTCCTCCCGCTGCTGGGCGAACTCGAGGGCGTCCTTGATGAGGTTCTCGACCTGGTTGACGTCGCCGCTGGAGACCATGCGGTCGATGAGGTTCATGTAGATGGTCTTGCGCATGGCGTCGGGCCACTCGATCTCGTCGAAGTAGCGGGTCATGTCGAAGACCATCCCCCAGACCTCGGGGCGGTCGTGGGTCAACGCAGCACTGCGGAGCAGGGCGGCGTTCTGGGGCACGCCGTACTCGGCCCACATCCGCAGCGTCTTGACGAGGTAGGGGTAGCCGCGCGGCACCAGGTAGCGCTGCATGAACGCCGCGACCCGACGCGCCAGCTCGGTGTCCTCCTCGGAGGTGTGGCGAGCCAGCACGCTCTCCCGCAGCAGCGCCTTGTGGAACTGGTAGATCCAGGTGCCCAGGGGCTTGCTGAACTGGACCTCTTTGTAGGTCTGCTCGGTGGCGTCGTACAGGTCGTCGATGCTGTCGCGGTCGTAGCCGCCCATGTCGGCGACCAGGCTGCTGGGGAAGGACAGCCCCAGCAGGGCCGAGAGGTAGGCGACCTTCTCGGCATCCTGGGGGCCGGCGTGGGGACGCTGACCCTCCTTGGGCGGTTCATCGGGGATGTCCAGCTCGTCTTCGTCGGGGGTGACGTCACAGACGTCGCCGAGGGTCATGTCGGCGAGGTCCTCGCCCAGCTTGCCCTCGGCCTCCAGCCAGTCGACCAGCTCGGCGATGAAGCCCGGCCGTCCTCCCGCGATCTCGGCGATGCGGGCCGGCGCCGCGGCTTCCAGCTCCTTGCTCTCCAGGTAGCGGGAGACCTCGGCCTCGCCCCAGGGCCCCAGCTCCAGGCGGGTCAAGGCGTCGCCCTTGCGATCCAGGAGATCGAGGAGGGCGGGGGACCACCAGGCCCGGGCCACGTCGTCGAGGGGCTCGCTGCCGAGGATCATCAGCATCCGGCTGTCGGCGCACTCGGTCATCATCGCCTCGAGCCAGGCGTGCACCGCCAGGGACTGGCAGTTCTGCACGTTCTGCAGTTCGAGGATGGTCGGGAAGCGCCGGGTGATGGCCGAGGCCACCTCGACCAGGCCCAGCAGGGGGTTGTCGCGGGGCAGGGTGACCTGGACCTGGTTCTCGCCGGGCTTGGGGGCGGCCTTCTTCAGCCCCTCGATGAACGCGTTGAGCCACCCCTGGACCCGCTTGGGCTCCTGGGGGATCTGGCTGTGGAGCATCATCTCGACACGGCCCTTGAGGCTGCCGGCCCGGTGCAGCGCCGAGTACAGCCCGGCGTAGATGCGCAGCAGGGTCTGCAGCCCGTCCTCCTCGTCGTGGACCGCGACCCGCCACAGCAGGACGTCGTCGTCCTCCTCGGTGGCGAACCGGCTCAGCTCGCCGACCATGGCCCGCTTGCCGCCGCCGACGGGGGCGGTCATGTGGACGACCTGGAGGCCGCCATCTCGGGCCTGGGTCCAGTGCTGCTTGAGGACGTCGAGGTCGGCCTCGCGGGCGACGAAAAGCTTGCGGGTGGGCTCTGCCACGGGAACTCCAGGGATGATCGGGACCCTTGGGGCCGGGAGGCGGCCGGCGCGGCCGGCGCAGCCCCGAGGGCATCGGGGCCGGCTCTATAAAGAGCGGTCATGCCGTCGTCCACCGGTGCCGCACGCTTTCGGCGAGGCCCCGCCGGGCCGCGGCGGGGACCGGGCGGCGGCGGTGGAGGCGGCGGTGGAGGCGGCGGG
>RFKJ01000516.1 GCA_003694325.1 Deltaproteobacteria bacterium | reverse complement strand
TCGCTCGGCGGCGCTGCGAAGCCTGCTGCCGACCCTGGCGCTGTCGGGGGCCTGGGGCTGGCAGGTCTACCGGGAGAGCGAGTGGGACAGCATCGAGAGCTGGTCCGTGGCCGCGGCGCTGTCGGTACCCATCTTCGGAGGTGGCCAGCGCCACGCCACCCTGCGCCAGGCCGGCGCGGCCCGGACGGCGGCCGAGCTGCAGCTCGACAGCGCGCTGCGGTCGGCGGTCCAGGAGGTGGAGGCCGGCCTCACCAGCCAGGCGGAACAGCGCTCCCGCGCGGCGGCCGCCGCCGTCCAGCTTCAGGTTGCCCGGGACGCCTGGCAGCTCGCCCTGGACCAGTACCGGCGCGGCGTGGCGGACTACCTCCAGGTCAGCAACGCCCTCGCCACGCTGCTGTCGGCCGAGCTGTCCGACATCCAGGCGCGGCGTGACCTGCTGGGGGCCCGCCTCCAGCTCCACCAGGCCCTCGGCGGAGCCTGGATCACCGATCTCGACGCACTGTCGGCCCCCGCTGACGGAGGTGCACCGTGACCCCTGGATTGCGCGCCCCTCGTCGTGGCCTCTCGGTCCTGGAGGTGGTCCTGCCGGTGGCCATCATCCTGGGCGGGGTGGCCATCGCCGCCCTCCTGTTCTCGATGCGCCCCCACGCCGAGCAGGCCGAGGTGGAGGAGGTCGCCACCCCGGTCGAGGTGGTGATCGCCGAGCCCCGGACGGTGCCGGCCCGCGTCGAGGGTACCGGCACGGTGGTCGCGGACGCCCAGGTGGTGATCACCCCCCAGGTGGGTGGGCGGATCGTCGAGGTCGCCCCGGAGCTGCGGCCCGGCGGGATCGTCGCCCGGGGACAGGTGCTGGCGCGCATCGATCCCCGGGACTACCAGCTCGCCGTCACCCAGGCCGAGAGCCAGGTCGCCCAGGCGCGCCTCAACCTCGCGTTGGAGCAGCAGCGGGCCGAGGTCGCCCGCCGGGAGTGGGAGCTGGTCGGAGGTGGGGAGCCGGCGGACGAGGCTTCCCTGGCCCTGCGGGGTCCGCAGCTCGCTGCTGCCGAGCAGGCCCTGGCCGCGGCCGAGGCCACGCTGGCCTCGGCGAAGCTGTCGCTGGAGCGCAGCGTGCTCCGGGCGCCCTTCGACGCGGTGGTGCTCCAGGAGGGCGTGGACGTGGGGCAGATGGTCGGCCAGGCCACCCAGGTAGCGACACTGGTCGGCACCGAGCGACTGCGGGTCGAGGTCCAGGTACCGGTGGAGGAGCTTCCGCTCCTCGAGATCCCCGGGCTGGGGGCCGACGTCGGCTCGCCCGCCCGGGTCGTCCAGAACCTGGCCGGCGGAGGGGCCGGTCCCCGGACCGTGGCGCGGGACGGTGCCGTCGTGGGGCTCGGCGGCCAGATCGACCCGGCGACCCGCACCGCCACGGTGCTGGTGGCGGTCGAGGACCCGCTGGGCGATGGCGCCGACCTGCCGCTGCTGCCCGGCGCCTTCGTCGAGGTGGAGATGTCGGGCCGGCCGCAGCCGGGGGTCACCGTCGTGCCGGACGCGGCGGTCCATGACGGCACGGTGGTGTGGGTGGTGGCGGACGGGGACCGCCTGGTCCGCCGGGAGGTCACCGTCGGCTGGCGCCAGGACGGGCAGCTCTACCTGACCGGGGGACTGGAGGCCGGGGACCGGGTGGTGACCTCGCCCCTCTCCCTGCCGGTGGCGGGCATGGCCGTCCGCGTCATCGATCCGGAGACGTCGGGACCCGGGGCGGACGGCGCGACGGACCGGGCGGAGGCACGGCCATGAGTCCCCCATCGGCGGCCGAAGCGCGCGGCCCCATCGCCTGGATGGCGCGCAACCGGGTCACGGCCAACCTGCTGATGTTCCTGGTCGTCGTGCTCGGCGTGGTCGGGCTGACCGAGGTCAAGCAGGAGATCTTCCCCCAGTTCGACCTCGACACGGTCGTGGTCTCGGTGCCCTACCCCGGGGCCAGCCCGGCCGAGGTGGAGCAAGGCATCGTCCTGGCGGTCGAGGAGGCGGTCCGGGGCGGCGACGGCGTGAAGCGGGTCACGGGCACCGCCTCGGAGAACGTCGGCGTGGTCCGGGTGGAGCTGCTGTTGGGCGCCGACCCCCAGAAGGTGCTCGCCGACGTCAAGAACGAGGTGGACCGCATCACCACCTTTCCGGAGGACGCCGAGGAACCGCAGGTGACGCTGGCCGCGACCCGCAGCCGCGTGGTCAGCCTCATCATCCACGGCGACACCGACCTGTCCACCCTCCACCAGCTCGCCGAGCGGGCCCGGGCGGAGCTGCTGGCCTCGCCCGACGTCACCCAGGTGGAGCTGGAGGGCGTCCCCCCGCTCGAGATCAGCGTGGAGGTGCCCCGGGAGTCGCTGCAGGCCTACGGCCTCACCCTCGACGACGTGGCCCGGGTGATCGCGGCGTCGTCCCTGGAGCTGCCCGGCGGGTCGGTCAAGACCCGGGGCGGCGAGGTCCTGGTCCGGGTCGCCGACCGCAAGCGCAGCGGGGCCGAGCTGGCCGACATCGTCCTGCTGACCGACGACCACGGCGGGCTGGTGCGGCTGGGGGACGTGGCCACCATCCGCGACGGCTTCGCCGAGACCGACCAGGCCAGCTTCTTCGACGGAGAACCGGCGATCCGCATGACGGCCTACCGGGTCGGCGACGAGACCCCGCAGAGGGTGGCCGCCGCGGCGCGCCGGGTGGCCGAGGGGCTGGATGCCCGGCTTCCCGACGGCATCGGGGTGGAGATCTGGGACGACGACAGCGTGCTGCTGCAGAGCCGCATCAACCTGCTGGTCCGCAATGCCCGCCTCGGGCTCATCCTGGTGCTGGGCGTGCTGGCCCTGTTCCTGGACCTTCGGCTGGCCTTCTGGGTGGCGCTGGGGATCCCGATCAGCTTCCTGGCGGCCTTCGGGTTGATGCCGGGGCTCGACGTGAGCGTGAACATGATCAGCCTGTTTGCGCTGATCATCACCCTGGGCATGGTCGTGGACGACGCCATCGTCGTCGGCGAGAACTACTTCGAGCTGCGCCAGCGGGGAATGGACCGCCTGGCGGCCGCGATCGAGGGCACCCGGGAGATGGCGGTCCCGGTGACCTTCGCCGTGCTCACGACCATGGCGGCCTTCGCTCCCCTGCTGTTCGTGCCGGGGGCCATGGGCAAGATCTTCGGGATCATGCCCATCGTGGTCTTCACGGTCCTCGGGGGCTCGCTGCTGGAGGCGTTCTTCGTGCTGCCGGCCCACCTCGGCCACGGCCGGGAACGCCCGCCCGGTCGGCTTCTGGGGGTCATCCACCGGGGGCAGGCACGCTTTGCCCGGTGGCTGTCCTGGTTCACCGACTCGGTCTACACGCCCCAGCTCGCCTGGGCGGTGCGCCACCGCTACGTCGTGATGGCCCTGGCCGTGGCGTCCCTGTTGTTCGCCGTGGGACTGGTTGGGGGCGGCATCATCCCGTTCAGCTTCTTCCCCAAGATCGAGGGGGACGTGGTCACGGCGTCGGCCCGCCTGCCCTACGGGGTCCCCATCGCCCGCACCGAGGAGGTCCTCGAACGACTCGAGGCGGCGGCGGCGGCGACCATCGACGAGCTGGACGCGTCCGATGCGGTGGAGGGGCAGCTCGCCATCATCGGCGAGATGCATGCCGGGGGACACATGGGCGACACCACCGAGCTGGGCAGTCACCTGCTGACCATGCAGGTCCAGCTCGTCCCCAGCGGGGAGCGCAGCTTCACCGCCGCCGAGTTCCAGCGGCGGTGGCGGGAGCACACACCGCCCATGGCCGGCATCGAGGTGCTCGCGTTCAACAGTGACATCGGCCCGGCCGCGACCGCGGCGGCGGTGGACGTGCAGCTCTCCCATAGTGACCCCGACGTGCTCGCCGCCGCCAGCGCGGAGCTGGCCGAGCAGCTCCGGACCTTCACCGACCTCACCCAGGTCGAGAACGGCTACGCCTCGGGCAAGGACCAGGTCGACTTCAAGCTGCGGCCGGAGGCTCGGGCGTTGGGGTTGACCTCGGCCGAGGTCGCCCGCCAGATCCGCTCGGCCTTCTACGGTGCCGAGGCCGTCCGCGAGCAGCGCGATCGCAACGAGCTGAAGATCATGGTTCGCCTGCCCGGGGAACAGCGCGTCGCCGAGCAGGACATCGACCAGCTCCGTGTCCGCACGCCGCGGGGGGACTGGGTGCCGCTGGCCTATGTCGCCGAGTTGTCGCGCAACCGGGCGCCGACCGCGATCAAGCGGGAGTCGGGCCGCCGCATCGTCGATGTCACCGCCGACCTCGCCAGCGGGGTCAGGAGCAACCAGCCCGTCCTCGACGAGCTGGAGGCCCGCGTCCTTCCGGCCCTGCGCGCCGCCTGGCCGGGGCTGCGGACGGAGCTGGTGGGCCAGCAGCGTCAACAGGACGAGAGCATGGCGGCGCTGGGACGGGGCTACATCGTGGCGCTGTTCGGGATCTACGCCCTGCTCGCCATCCCGTTCAAGAGCTACACCCAGCCGGCCGTGGTCATGAGCGCCATCCCCTTCGGCTTCGTGGGGGCGGTGCTCGGCCACCTGGTCATGGGCTACGAGCTGTCGCTCATCAGCATGTTCGGCATCATCGCCCTGTCCGGCGTGGTGGTGAACGACTCGCTGGTGCTCATCGACGCGGTGAACAACCACCGACGACGGCACGACAGCACCCCGTTGGAGGCCATCATGTGGGCCGGTCCCCGGCGCCTGCGGCCCATCCTGTTGACCTCGCTGACCACGTTCTTCGGGCTGGCGCCGATGATCCTCGAGACCGAGGTGCAGGCCCGCTTCCTGGTGCCCATGGCCATCAGCCTGGGCTTCGGCATCCTGTTCTCCACCGCCGTGACCCTGCTGCTGGTGCCAGCACTCTACATCTCGCTGCAGGACTGGCACCGGGTGTTCGGGCGGCTCATGACCCGGCTGCGACCGGTCCGGACGACGGTCGAGGTGGAGGCGGAACCGGGCAGGTAGGGGCGTGGGCGACGACGCCCCCGACCGAGCGGCCGGGGGCGCGGATGGTTCGGGGTCGCTTCAGTCCAGCGGCGGCGGCTCGGGCAGCTCCTCGCCGTTGAGCAGGATGCGGGTGTGGATGGGGGCGTGCTTGCGCAGCATGGCGTTGACCCCGCAGTAGCGGTCGCGGGACAGGGCGACGGCCCGAGCGAGCCGCTCGGGATCGACCTCTCCCTCCACCGTGTAGGTGATGGTGAAGTCCTTGAACACCTTGGGGTGGGTGTCGGTCAGCTCGCCCTCGGCCTTGACGGAGAGGGCCGTGAACGGCTGGCGCATCTTCGTCAGGATGCTGGCCACATCCATGGCGGTACAGCCGGCGAGGGCGGTGAGGAGCAGGGGCTTGGGACGGGGCCCGGTGTCCCGCCCGCCGAACTGCTCTTCGGCGTCCAGCGGGAAGTGGTGGCCGTTGGCTTCGCCATCGAAGGCCATGCCTTCCTTCCAGGTGACGGTCGATTCCATGGGGTGCTCCAGGTTGGGGGACGAACTTCAGAGCCGTCGGCAGCCTCGATCGTGACACAGGGGATCGATGGCTCCCGGCCCCGCCCGGCGTCGCTGGGGCCGAAGCGTCGCGCCGGCCTGCGACGTTGGCGTGACAGCCCGGGCACCGGCGAGTGCTTCCCGGGTCAACGGGGCGCTGGTGGCTTAAGCTCGCGACGACGTGGTGTCGCCACAGCCAGGGCGCGCCACGGCATGCCTCGCGTACCTCGCCACTGCCCCGGAGCCTTCCATGCGCCTGTTGTGGCCCTCTACCGTCATCCTGCTGTCCACCCTCGTCACCTTCACCGCCTGTGGCGACAAGGAAGGGGGCGACACCAGCAACATTCCGGGGATCATGGATGGCGGTGCCGAGGA